>JAICIW010000222.1 GCA_025928735.1 Rhodanobacteraceae bacterium
CACTTCGTCGATGTCGATGGAACGCGGACCGTGGAAAGCCGTGGCCGTCGTTTTGCGGATGCGCTGGATGGCGTCCGTGCCGACGTCCTGCACGCACACGGGCTCGGGTTCGTCGAGGAAACCGCCGCTATCGCCGGGCATTTGTCACCGGGATTGCCGATCCTGTTCCAGGATCACGCAGACAGGCTGCCGCGCTGGTGGCGGCGAGCGCGCCATCGCCGCTGCTTCGCCAGGGCATCCGGCATCGCCTTCACGTCGATCGACCAGGCGCAGCCGTTCACGGCTGCCCGCATGTTCGGTGCCTCGACGCGGCTCTTCGCGATTCCCGAATCCAGCAGCCGTTTCACGCCCGGCGACCGGACCCGCGCGCGCGCCGAGTCAGGCCTGCACGGCAATCCTTGCGTGTTGTGGGTCGGACGCCTGATCCGCGGCAAGGACCCCCTGACGGTGCTCGACGGCGTGGCGTGTGCCGTGTCGCGCTTGCCGGGTCTGCAACTGTGGTGCGCCTTCGGCGCGGCGCCGATGCTGGCCGAGGTGCGGGCGAGGATCGCCGATGACGCGCGTTTGGCCGGACGCGTGCAGCTTCTGGGCGAGGTGCCGCACGCGCGCATCGAAACCTTGCTGCGTGCGGCCGACCTGTTCATATCGGGCAGCCGCGCCGAGGGCAGCGGTTACGCCGCGCTGGAGGCGCTCGCTTGCGGGATCACGCCAGTGCTGACGGACATCCCCGCGTTCCGCGCATTGACGGGCAACGGGCGCATCGGGCATTTGTGGCCGTGCGGTGACGCGGCGCGCCTGGCGGACGAACTGTTTCTCGCGGCCACCGAACGCGCGTCGCCGCGGCAAATGCGCGCGCATTTCGAGGCCTCGCTTTCTTTCGAAGCAGTCGGGCACTTGTGGGCCGACGCTTATGCGCGGGTGTGCGATGACTGGCGCCGGAGGGCGGCATGAAGCTCGCGCTGGTCGTGCCGGGCGGTGTGGACCGCAGCGGGGAAATCCGCGTGATACCAGCGCTCCTGGCCCTGGTCGAGCGGCTGTCGCGCACGCACGAGGTGCATGTCTTCGCGTTGCGGCAGGAGGCTGCGGCGGGTAGCTGGCGGCTCGCCGGCGCCACCATCCACAACGTTGGCGATGGCCGGGTCCATCTGCGCGTCATCGCCGCGATCAGCGCTGAGCATCGCCGCGCGCCTTTCGACGTGACGCACGCCATCTTCTCGGGTCCGTGTGGATTGATCGCCGTCGCGGCGGGGAAGCTGTTGCGGGTTCCGTGCATGGTCCACGTCACCGGTGGCGAACTCATCGCGATGCGCGACATCGGTTACGGCGGACGCCTGACGTGGAAGGGGCGGCTGCGCGAACGCCTCGCCTTGCGCGGCGCCGACCTCGTCACTGCAACCAGTGCGCCGATCGTCGAGCTGTTGCAGGCGCTCGGAGTCCAGGCCCGGCGCGTGCCGCTTGGCGTCGATCTGCGGAAATGGCCGCCGCTTGCGCCGCGCCAAAGCCTTGAGGGACCGGCGCGCCTGATCCATGTCGCCAGCCTCAATCGCGTCAAGGACCAGACGACTCTGCTGCAGGCGCTCGCGAGGCTGGCGAAAACGGGCGTGGAATTCGAAATGGACATCGTCGGGACCGACACGTTGCAGGGCGCAATGATTGAGCTCGTCCGCAAGCTCGGGCTGAATGGGCGCGTGCGGTTCCTCGGTTTCAAGACCCAGCGCGAGTTGCGTCCGATCGTGGAATCCGCCGACCTGCTGGTAATGTCGTCGCGACATGAAGCGGGCCCCTTTGTTTTGCTCGAAGCGGCGGTGGCCGGTGTGCCGACGGTCGGCACGGCAGTGGGACACATTGTCGAATGGGCGCCTTCGGCGGCAATGGCCGTGCCGATCGGCAATCCGGAACGCCTGGCGGACGCCATCCACACCATGCTTGCCGACGAGGCACTCAGGCTGCGCATCGCGCGCGCGGCGCAATGCAAGGCGTTGTCGGAAGACGCGGATCATACGGCGCGGACATTCGAGGCGCTTTACCAGCGCCTGACCAATGGCTCTTGCGGATGAAAGGCGCCGTGCAATCACGCACGTCCGAAATCGGATTGCTGGGCGATACCCCGCAGCGCGACTATGTGCAAAAGCTGCGGTTGTTCAACGCCTTCGCGCAGCCGGAGTTGTGCGAAGCGATCGATGCGCTGTCGGTACCCGCAGGTTCACGCGTGCTCGACGCCGGTTGCGGCACCGGCGAGGCATTGGGCTGGTGGCATGCATCATTGCGCGACCTCGGAATGGTGGTCGGAATGGACTTGTCTGCCGCGCATGTGCGTGCCGCCCGCGCGATCGCGTCCAGACACGCGCGGATCGTGCAGGGTGACCTGCTGAAACCGCCGTTCGCGAGTGACGCGTTCGATCTGGTGTGGGCCGTCAATGCCGTCAATCATGTGCACGATCCCGTCGCTGGCGTGTCGAGCCTGGCAACGTTGTTGCGTCCGGGCGGACGCATCGTGGTGGGACAGAGCTCACTTGTGCCGGACATGTACTTTGCGTGGGACGCCCGTCTCGAAGCGCGGGTGAACGAAGCGGTGCGCGCCTATTACAGGGAACGTTACGGGCGCAGCGAACGCCAACTTGCCGCGGTCCGCTCGCTCGCCGGATGGTTGCACCAGGCCGGGTTGCGGAATGTTGTCGTTCGGACCCGGATGATCGAGCGGACGTATCCGCTTTCGGATGCGGACGAGCATTATCTGCTGGAGTGCATCTTCCGCGGCACTTGGGGCGAACGGCTGCGGAAATACCTGGAGCCGGAGGATTTCGCCACGCTGGCGCGGTTGTGCGATCCGGAAGATGAATGCTGTGCGCTCCGTCGGCGGGATCTCCATTTCCTGCAAAGTCTCACCTTCGCAGTGGGGACAACGTAAAGGGCTCGAACTTGCAACCGAAGGCGCGTGGCAGGGAACACACAGGCCATGACGACATCCGCCTATCGGCTGACGGACCCGGTTTCGCCGTACCTCGCGCTGACGCGGCATTTTGCGCTGGTGGTGCAGATGGCGCGGCGCGACGTGGCTGGGCGTTACCGGGGTTCGTTCGCCGGCCTGCTGTGGTCGTTCTTCAATCCGTTGCTGATGCTGGCCATCTACACCTTCGTATTCGGCGTGATCTTCAAGTCGCGCTGGAATGCGCAGACGACCAACCCGCTTCAGTACGCGATGGTGTTGTTCGCCGGCTTGAACATCAACACGTTGTTTTCGGAATGCGCGAACCGCGCCACCACCCTCATCGTCGAAAACACCAATTTCGTCAAGCGAGTGGTGTTCCCCCTGGAGACGCTGACCTGGAGCACGCTCGGCTCCGGGCTGTTTCACCTGTGCGTGTCCACGCTCGTGTTGCTGGTGATTTCGCCGTTCGTCACGGGCCACCTCCCATGGACGGCGATCCTTTTTCCGATCGTCGTCATGTGCTTCCTGCCTTTCGTCGCCGGCACGGTCTGGTTGCTGGCGGCGCTGGGCGTGTACCTGCGCGATCTGAAGCAGGCGGCAGGCATCGTCACCACGGCGCTGATGTTTCTGGCGCCCATCCTTTATCCCGCGACACTGATTCCCGAACGCTACCGATTCGCGCTTTATTTCAACCCCCTGACCATCATCGCGGAAGCCTCGCAGGACGTGTTGATCTGGGGTCGGTTGCCGCACTGGGATCATCTCGTCGCGTACGTCGTGGTCGCATCGCTGTTCGCGTGGTTTGCGTTCGCCTGGTTCGAGCAGATGCGCAAGGGCTTCGCCGATGTCGTCTGAAGATTTCAGCATTCGCGTCGACGGTTTGTCCAAGCGCTACGAAATCTACGCGCAACCCGTGGATCGGCTGAAGCAGATGATCCTGCCGCGCGCGCAACGCGCGGCAGGCCGGCCTGCACGGAATTACTTCAGCGAATTCTGGGCGGTGCGCGATGTGAGCTTCGACGTTCGCAGGGGCGAGACCGTGGGCATCGTGGGCCGCAACGGGTCGGGCAAGTCGACATTGCTGCAAATGATCTGCGGAACGCTGAACCCCACGCTCGGAACGATCGCCGTAAACGGCCGCATTGCGGCTTTGCTCGAATTGGGCGCAGGGTTCAATCCGGAATTCACCGGCAGGGAAAATGTCCGCTTGAGCGGATTGCTGTACGGGCTGTCGGAGCAGGAATTGAACGCACGCTTCGACGCGATCCTCGATTTTGCCGAGATCGGCGAGTTCGTCGACCAGCCGGTCAAGACCTATTCCAGCGGCATGTACGTACGGTTGGCATTCTCGGTCGCAATCAACGTGGCGCCGGATGTCCTGGTGGTGGACGAGGCGCTTTCGGTGGGGGACGAGGCCTTCCAGCGGAAGTGCTTTGCGCGTATCGAAGCGATCCGCGAGAGCGGTGCGACGGTCCTGTTCGTTTCCCACGCGGCAGGCATGGTGGTCGAGTTTTGCAATCGGGCCATCCTGCTGGACGGCGGTGAATTGCTGGCGCAGGGGCTGCCGAAAACCATCGTCTCCCGCTATCACAAGCTGCTGTATGCGCCCGGGCATTCGATCGCGGCGGTCCGCGACCAGATTCGTGACGCGG
>JAICIW010000282.1 GCA_025928735.1 Rhodanobacteraceae bacterium
ACGCCGCAATCCAGCGTGATGCTGACGCTGACCCGCCGGAACGGTTCGTTGCCGGTGTCCTGCTCGATCGGCATCTTGGACGGCATGCTGCAGCCGGAACCCTCGTGCGCTTGCGCGGCGACCACGTCGGTGGCGCGCTGGATCAGGTTCGCGGACGCGGCGCTCGGATCGTTCGCGGACAAGAATGCATCCACCGATGCGCCGCCTTGCTCCAGCCTGGCGACGCGTTTTTGCAGTTCCGGCTGCTCGGCGATCGCCGCCGCGTATTTCGCATGGATCTGCTGCAGATCGTGCATCTGCCCGTCCACCTGCAGCAGCGGTGCGACGAACCACCAGTGCAGCAACACGAAGTAGGCGATTGCCAGCGCGACCAGCGCCAACCCGATCGCGGCGAGCCGCGATTGCGCCGGCGACAGCCGCCGCCCGACGTGGCTTTTCACGTCAATGGCCATCGGCGGCACCCTGCTGGCGTATCCGCGCGACCAATTCGAAGCGCTCCTTGCCGGTCGCGGGATCGGGCTGGATCACGCCTTGCAGCTTGGGTTCCTGCAACAGTTTCGAACTGCCGAGGGTGTCGACCAGCGCCGCCGCCTTGGCGGCTTCGCCCTTGATGTCGAGGCCGCCCGAGTCGTCCAGCGTCAGCACGTCCAGCCACGCCGTGGCGGGCAGGCGCCGGGTCAGGTCGTCCAGCACGGCCAGCGCGGACGGATTCTCCGACTTGCGTTTCACCAGGAATTTCGAGGCCGCCAGCGCACCGGTGAGTTGCGCGCGCAGTTGTTCGGACTGCGTGGCCTTGGCGCGCATCGTCTGCACTTCGTCCTGCATTTCGGCCAGTGCCGCGCGACGATTGGCCAGCCATTGCGACAACACCAGCACCACCAGCAATATGCAAACCAGACCCAGGATGAAGTTGGCGCGACCGCGGCGATCGATGTGCCGTGGCCGCCGCCCGGGCGGCAACAGGTCGATGTCGGCCAGCTTGCCGCTGGCGGTCTGCACATCGACCGCGTCGGGGTGCGCGCCGATCGTGTTGAAGCGTTCCAGCAAAGGATCGATGTCCGCTTTCGGCGCCGCGTACAGATCCAGCGCCACCTGTCCCGCCGGCGCCGGATCGGCGCTGACGCTGACGTCGTAATACACCTGCTCGGGCTTGAACGGCGTTTGCCGGTCCAGTTCGTAACCAACCACCCGGCGCGGATCGGCGGCCGCCGCGGCCGGCATCACCAGACGCCGATACAGCACCTGCGACGCCGGCACCACCAGCAGCAGGCAGCGATCGTCCGGATCGATGCCGGCGCAGGCACGGGCGAATTCCGAGCGCTGGACGTCCACCGGCACCCCGGGTCTGATCGTCGCCAGCGTGGCGCCGGTGCGCGCGCGCCGGATCGTTGCATTGCCCTCCGCCTCGCCCAGCCACAACACATCCGGTCCGCGTCGCACCCACGCGCGCACACCCGCCGGCAGCATCGCCGTCAATTCGCCGCCCCACCAGCGCAGGAAGCCCGGCAGCGGCGAACGCCGCCACGTCAGTTTCGCGCGTTCGAGGGTTTGTGCGCTTGCTGTCGCCATTGCCAGTCCTGCCAGGAAACGCGTGGAATCAATCCACGCGCCAGTCCAACACTTTGTACGGGCGTGCCCGGGTGCCCGTCAACGCCAAGCGTATCGTGACATCCAGGCCCACGCGCGTTCCATCC
Organism: Rhodanobacteraceae bacterium; assembly: GCA_025928735.1. Taxonomy (GTDB): domain Bacteria; phylum Pseudomonadota; class Gammaproteobacteria; order Xanthomonadales; family Rhodanobacteraceae; genus 66-474. Next base: position 1,695 of record JAICIW010000282.1, read on the forward strand.
GGCATCGTGGCGGTACTGAACACGCGCTCGACCACGCCGCCGTAGCCGGCGATCAGCGGGCCGTTGGCCACCGCCCCCAAGGCACGTCCGTTGCCCGCGCCGCGCTGCGCCGCGCGGCTTCGGCGTTGCGCGACCAGCGCCTTCGCCTGATCGGGGCCGAGGCCCTGCAACGCCGCCAGTGACAGCGGGGGTGCGTATGACGCATCCGGGAAATTGCGGCCGGAAAACACTGTCACCGCTTGGTCGACCTTGTCGAACAGGTCGACCGTCATGCCCGGCAGCCGCGCCAGTTGCTCGATCGCGCGGAACGGACCGTGCGGCTGGGCCGTAGCACCGCCTCGCGTCGGCAATGGCTGGCGTGGCAAATCGCCCCGCCACGCGGCCAGCGTGTTGGCGAACTGCTCGGCGCGCGCGCGATCCACGCCTGCCGCCGCGAACAGACCACCCAGCAAATCCGGCGGGCTGGCGTTGAGGTCGACCAGACCGCTCACGTCCACCACCTGCACGCGCACCTTGGCGCCGCCGAATTCGAAATCGTACGGCCGGCCATCCGGTATCCACTGGTCGCGCAGATCGGGCGCACGCAAACCGGCCACCGCATGTGCGAGCCCAGCCTCGGCCACGAGTTCGGCACGCACGCGCTCGGCCCCATACAGCGCGGCCTGGCTTTGGCTACGCGACGCGGCCGCGACGCCGATCAACAACGCGGCCAGCAGCACCGTCACCCACAACACCAACAGCAGTGCGGTGCCGCGCTGATGCCGGATCATGGCGTACCACCGAGTTGGGCGCCGAAGCCTTCGCCCGCGTGCAAGCGAATCACCATCTCGGGAAATGGCACCTGCGCACGCCACGCGGGATCGAGATGGATGCGCACCGCCAGCGGCAAACCATTGGCGGCCTGCCAGTCGTCGCGCCACGCCGCGGGCTTGCCGAAGGCGGCCGCCGCGAGGTACTGGAAGCGTCCGCCCCGCAAATCCGCGAGCAGAAGATGCGTCACCGCGTCGGCGGTTTGCGGGGCATCGTCCGCGTAAGGCTGGTAGACGAGATCGAGCGATGTAACGCCCGAGGCGTCTTGGGTCAGGCGGATGGTTTGCACGTACAACCCGGCATGCCCCGATTGCATGGGCAAAGGCCCGACATAGCGCATCGACGTCGCATCGCCTTCGAACATCCGCGCACGCGCATCGCCTTGGGCCAAGTATGGCTGCAGTTGCGCCGCGGAAACGTAGCGGCGCAGGAACTGTTGCACGGTGCGCACGTTCTCGCTGCGCGCCATCAGCGCGTCCGTCGCATGCGTGACCCGGGTGGCGCTGGCCATCGCACCCCATACGCCCAGCATCACCAATGCCAGCAGCGCCAGCGCCAGCAGGATTTCCAGCAGGGTGAAGCCACGGGAGAATCGGGACGGGGACCCCGAGACTCGGGATCCGGAAACAGTTCGCGGCCGGGTGCGCCTGATCTGTTCCGCACCACTCGGCGATGTCGACTGTGCGTGCATCGTGGTCCGATCCCTATTCCTGCTCCGCGCCCGTCGGAGCAGCCTGCGCGCGCTGGGTGGAGAGCCGCAACGTGCGACCAGCACCGTACCCCACCGCAACGTCGAGTTGGTACAGGTCGATGCCGGACGCCTGTGCGACCAGCACATTCCCCTGCTGCAAGGCCACCCCGCCCTGCACGTCCGACGAGGACGGCGACGGCTTCGGCAACCCACGCACCTTCAGCGTCCAACGCATGCCGTCGTCGAACGTGCCGGCCAGCGTTTCATCCTTCAGCGGCGCTTCGAGCCCCTGCCCGGCCAGCAGGCTCTGCGCATGTTCGACCGCGGTGTTGAGCGCGGCACTGTGCGCCGCGTTGTGCGCCGACTTGCCGAGTGCGCCCAGCCCGACCGCGAAGGCGATCGCCAGCAGCGCGATCGC
>JAICIW010000049.1 GCA_025928735.1 Rhodanobacteraceae bacterium
CAATTCCAGGGCCGCATCCAGACGCAAGGCTTTTCGGCAGAACTGCCGCGCGCCGGCCTGAAATTGCACGACGGCACGTTCGGCATCATCGGCAATGCGCAAGGCGAACTGGCCATCACCGGCCAGATCACCTCCGGCGGCGGCGTACTGCGCGTCGATGGCAGCGTCGGCCTTGCGGCGAATGCGCCGCTGGGCTTGAACATCAAGGGCGACAACGTGCTGGTGGCGGACATCCCGGCAGCGCACGTCTTGGCTTCGCCGGATCTGCACATCACGCGCGCGAAAAGTGTGTTCGCAATTACGGGCAGCGTCACGATTCCGGACGCGAAGATCGCGGTCCAGAAACTGCCGGGCGGCGGCCCCGCGAAAGCCTCGCCGGACGTGCTGATCGTCGACCAGCCCAAAGCAGCCGAGGTGGCGCCGCTGGCGATGGACGCCGACATCGAAATTAAACTCGGCGACAGCGTGAAGGTGCAAGGCTACGGACTCGATGGCACCGTGCACGGTCAACTCGCAGTACGCGTGCGTCCCGGCCAAACGGCCACCGGTCGTGGCGAAATCCGCGTCGCTGGCAAGTACCAGGCTTACGGACAGAACCTGTCGATCGAGCGCGGACGCCTGCTGTTCGCCGGCACGCGGCTCGACAATCCGGGGCTCGACATCCGCGCGGTGCGCACCATCCGCAGCGAGGACATGACCGCGGGATTGAGCATCCGTGGCACCGCGCAACAACCGATCCTCACGGTATTCTCCGACCCCGCGATGGAGCAGGCCGAAGCGCTTTCGTACCTCGTCACCGGCCGCCCATTGAACGCGCTGAAGAGTGGCGAAAGCGACACGCTCAACACCGCGGCGCAGGCGCTGGGCGGCCTGGCTGGCGATCGCCTGGCGAAGTCGATCGGTTCGCGACTCGGCCTGGAAGCGGGCGTGTCGAGCAGCGAAGCGCTGGGCGGTTCCGCGTTCACCGCGGGCAAATATCTCTCGCCGCGCTTGTTCCTGAGCTACGGCGTTGGCCTCTTCACGCCCGGCCAGGTCATCACCCTGCGTTACACCTTGAATCGCTTCCTGCAGTTCGAAGCGGAAAACGCGACGACCGGCAATCGTGCCAGCCTCAATTACAAGATCGAAAAATAACCGCTGCGCTGCGAACGAGGCGGCATCGAAGCGGGATGCCGTCCGGCACGCGGCACACGCCGTGCGCGCTGCTAGAGTGCCCGCTGGTTGGCTCGGCCGGAACGCGCGCGAATGGATCTACCTACAGGGGACAAGGCGTCCGGCCCGCACGGTGATGCACTCGCCGAAGACATGATGATTCCCGCACCGCCAGCCAAGCGTCCGGGCGTGTGGGGCGGGCTGGGCACCGTCGCGCTGTATTTCCTGCTGCAGTTCGGGCTCAGCATTCTGGTCGGCGGAGCAATCGCGTTCGCGCTGGCGCTGAAGGCCGGCTTCAACGCCGGGCTGCATCATCAACGGCCCGACATGAAATCGATCGTGCAGATGATGCGCAGCAATCCCGACATGCCGATCGTGATCACGGTGATCACGATCGCGGCGGCCGCCGTGATCATGGCTTTGCTGATTCGCCAGTTTTGGCCAGCGCAATGGTCGCGCGCCGACCTTCCCGGTTTCGGCTTGGCGAAGCCCGCGAACCAGGCCGTCTATCCCGCCGCCATCATCCTTGGATTCATCGTGCTGCTGCTGGGCGGCGCGATCACGCACCTGCTCGCCGGCCACCATCCGGTGCATCAGGATGTCGCGGTGATGGCCGGCAAGGTATCGCCGGACATGCGCATCCTGCTGGCGCTGCTGGTGGTGTGCGTGGCGCCGTTCGTAGAAGAACTGGTATTCCGCGGCGTGCTGCTGTCGGGCCTCGCCAGCCGCATGCGCATCGGCTGGGCCATGCTGGTCAGCGCGATCGTGTTCGGCTGCGTGCACCTGCCCGATTTCAAGTTCGCATGGTATCCGGTGCCGGCGTTGATCCTGCTGGGCGTCGTGCTGGCATGGCTGCGCGTGCGCACGCGTTCGCTATGGCCGTCGATCACGCTGCACGCGGCCAACAATTTCTTCGCGGTGTTGGGGTGGTTCCTGCTGACCAAGCCGCATTGACGCGCACGGCATCAGGCGTGGCTCAACGCGACCGCCCGCCCACTTCGTCGATGTGATGCAGCAGGTCTGCCGGATCCTCGTAGACACGAAACGCACCGGCTTTCTGCAGCTCCTCGGCGCCGTAGCCCCCCGACAGCAAGCCGACGCCCAGCGTCCGCCCGCGCTGCGCGGCCAGCATGTCCCAGATGCTGTCGCCGACCACCAGCGCGTGGCCGATCTCCACGCCAAGGCGTTCGGCGGCGGCCAGGAACAAGTCCGGGTCGGGCTTCGCATGTCGCACTTCATCCCGCGTCACTACCGGCACCCGTGCAGGATCGATGCCCAACGCCGCGAGGTTGTGCGATGCCGTTTCCATGCGCCCGCTCGTGGCCACTGCCCACGGCACCCCCTCGGCGGTCAGATGCTGCAGCAGTTCGCGCGCGCCTGGCAGCGGTCGGATGCCGGATGACAGTCGCGCGTAGGCTTCGGCATGATGCCGACGCAGGCGCTGCACGCGCTCCTCGGTGATGTCCAGTCCGGTTTCGCGCAGCAGGATATTGGTGAACAACCCGCCGCTCATCCCGATCTTGCGGTGGATACGCCACACCGAAAGCTCGATGCCTTCATGGTCCAGCGCGGATTTCCAGGCCAGCACATGCTGATAAACGCTGTCGACCAGCGTGCCATCGAGGTCGAACAGGAATGCCGTGGTGGGATGCGTCATGACGGACTCCCGTATCTCGGCGGCGTGCGCAACTCGACCTCAATATCCCGCCGCCGAACCGGCCGGGTAACGCGGATCGTTGACGCTTTCCAGCATGCCGGTTTCGGGGTTGACAACGATTGCCGCGATGTCGCCCATCGAATGCACGTCGCGAATCTTGTAGCCCATCGCTTCAAGCGCCGACTGCACGGTCGGAGTAAATGCGCCAGGTTCCGCGAAGATCTCGTCGGGCCACCACTGCATGTGGATGCGCGGGGCGTCGATGGCCTGTTTCACGTCCATGTCGTGCTCGACCACGTTGAGGATACTTTCCATCGTGGTGGAGATGATGGTGGAACCGCCGGGACTGCCGGTGACCATCCGAAGCCTGCCGTTCTTCAGGACGATGGTGGGGCTCATCGAACTCAGCGGGCGCTTGCCGGGCTCGATCTGGTTGGCCTTGCCCTGCACCAAGCCGAATTGATTCGGCACGCCGGGCTTGGACGTGAAGTCGTCCATCTCGTTGTTGAGGAAGAAACCGGTGCCGCCCGCGATCTGCTTGATACCGAAGTAACTGTTGACGGTGTAGGTAACCGCCACCGCGTTGCCGGCGTCGTCCACCACCGAATAGTGCGTGGTGTTGGTGGCCTGGTACGGCCCGAGGCTGCCCTGCACTTCCGAGGACGGCGTCGCCGCGTCGGGCTTGATGCTGGCGCGCAGTTCGGCGGCGTGTTCGGCCGACAGCAATCGCGTGACCGGATTGTCGACGAATGCCGGATCACCGAGGTAGGTGTTGCGATCGGCGAACGCGCGGCGCTCCGCCTCGACGAAATAATGCGTACTCCTGGTGGAATGGAAGCCCCACTCGGCAAACGGATACGGCGCGATGATCTGCAGCGTTTCGCAAATCGTGGTGCCGCCCGAACTCGGCGGCGGCGCCGAATAGATCGTGTAACCGTGGTAGCCGCACTCGATGGGGCGTTCCCATTGCACGGTGTAGGCCTTGAAATCCTGCAAGGTCAACAGCCCGCCGTTGGCCTCGCTGGCCTTCACCACCGCCGCGGCGATCGGCCCCTCGTAGAACGCCCGGGTGCCGTTCTTCGCGATCAGCTCCAGCGTGGCCGCGAGTTGCGGCTGCTTCAGCACTTGCCCGGCTTTCCAGGGCTGGCCGTTGTCGAGGAAGGTCAGAGCGACATTCGGATATTGCTTGAAGAAATCGGTGGAAGTGTCGAGGATGTGCACGTCGCCCGGCTGCAACACATAGCCATCCTTCGCCAATTTGATCGCGGGCGCGATCACTTGCTGCAGCTTCATCGTGCCGTATTTTTTCAGCGCCTCGTCGAAACCCATCACCGTGCCGGGCACGCCGACACCGAGATAGGTTTTCGTGCTGCGGCCCTTCACCACCTTGCCAGCGGCGCTCTGCATCATCTCGGGCGTCGCGGCCAACGGCGCCTTCTCGCGGAAATCCAGGAACAAATTCTTGCCGTCGGCAAGGTGGATGGTCATGAACCCGCCGCCCCCGATGTTGCCGCAGCACGGATGCACCACCGCCAGCGCGTAACCGACCGCGACCGCCGCATCGACCGCATTGCCGCCCTGCTTCAGGATGTCGACGCCGATCCGGGTCGCGAGATGCTGCGCGCTTACCACCATGCCGTGCTGGGCGGCAACCAGCGGTTCGTCCGGCAAATTGCGTTCGACATCGTCGGGCAGCTTCGACTGGATCGGACCGTCCTGGGCGGCCTGCGCGCTCGGTGCACTCGGGGGCGCAGACTGGTCGGCGAATGCGCAGGACGCGCAGCCTCCGCCCATCAGCAAGATGAGGGTGGCAGCCAGCAAAAACTTGCGCATGTTTGCTCCCCGAGTTCGACGCGGCAGGCCGTGAACCTTGCGTGCCGTTGCCCAAATTGTCAACGCACGGCCTTCAATGCGTCGATGACAGGCTGCACTTGCGCCGCGCGCCCCAGCGTATCGCCGAGCCGTTGCAACCGCCGGGCCAGGGTCGCCGCATCCGGTGCACACACCGTGGCATGGCCCACCTTGCGGCCGACGCGCGGCGACTTGCCATAGTCGTGCCAGTGCGCACCGGGGACTGCAAGCAGCTTGTCGCGATCGGGCAGCTCGCCGATCCAATTGAGCATGCACGATGGAAAGCGCGCCGAGGTGTCGCCCAGCGGCATGCCCAGCACCGCGCGCACGTGGTTTTCGAACTGCGAGGTGACCGCGCCTTCGATGGTCCAGTGACCCGAGTTGTGCACGCGCGGCGCCATCTCGTTGCCGAGCAATTCGCCACCCTTCACGAACAGCTCCAGTGCGAACACGCCCACGTAACCGAGCTTCTCCGCGATCGCGCGCGCATGCGCGAACGCCGTCTTGTCGATGCTCGCGCCACGCGGCGCGGGCGCAAGGCTGGCCGAAAGAATGCCGTCCACGTGCCAGTTGCGCGTCACCGGCCAGGCCCGGAATTCGCCATCGGCCGCGCGCACCGCCACCACGGAAGCCTCGAAATCGAACGCCACGAAATTTTCGAGGATCAGCCCGCGTGCTTCGGCCTGCGCGCCCAGCGCTTGCCATGCGGCGTCGGCGTCCGCCAACGTCCTGATCCGGAATTGGCCCTTGCCGTCGTAGCCCTCGCGCCGCGTCTTCAAAATCGCGGGCGCGCCAACGCGCGCGAGCGCAGCATCCAGATCGGCACGTGTCGCGATGTCGGCGAACTCCGCGGTGGGCAAGCCGCATTCGCGGAAAAGGGTTTTCTCAAGCACGCGATCCTGCGCGGTCGCCAGCGACAACGCGTTGGGCGCGACGCGGGTGCGCGCACTCAACCATTCCGCCGTCGCCGCGGGCACGTTCTCGAAATCGAACGTGGCCGCGTCGATCTCGCGCGCAAACGTTTCCAGTTTTTCGACGTCATCCCAGCCGGCCGTCGACAGCGGCGCCAGTTGTCCGGCGCATGCATCGGCAACCTTGTCGACGATGCGGAAGCGCACCCCGAGCGGCGCGCCGGCCAGCACCAGCATGCGTGCCAGCTGGCCGCCCCCCAGGATGCCAAGCGTCTCCATTACGCGCGGGCTTTGCGATGGGATCGCGATGCGCTCACCGGCGCCGGTCGCGGCGGCGTCAGCCGCGGATCGGAATGACGCAGCACTTCCTCGGTCTGCGCGTCGCGGAAACGGTCCAGAGCGCGCGCGACCTTGTCGTCGTGCAGCGCCACGATCGCGGCCGCGAGCAGGCCCGCGTTCTTGGCGCCGGCTTCGCCGATCGCCAGCGTGCCCACCGGCACGCCGGCCGGCATCTGTGCGATCGACAGCAATGAGTCAAGCCCCTTCAGCGCGCGCGACTGCACCGGCACGCCAAGGATCGGCAACCGCGTCTTGGCGGCCAGCATCCCCGGCAGGTGCGCGGCGCCGCCGGCGCCCGCGATGATCACCTCGATGCCGCGCTGGGCGGCAGCTTCGGCGTAGGCGAACAACTTGTCCGGCGTGCGGTGCGCGGAGACCACCTCGACCTCGTGCTCGACGCCCAGCGACGCCAGCATCTCGGCGGCGTGCCGCATCGTCTCCCAGTCCGAACGCGAACCCATCACCACTCCGACCCGGGGCGCGACTGTCGTTTTCCGCATGGTCTCACCGGCGCAAAACGAGTATTGTACGGGCATGGACAAGCGATTGCTGGACATCCTGTGCGACCCGGTCACCAAGACCCCGGTGCGGCCCCTGCGCCGCGACGAACTGGACGCGTTGAACCGTGCGATCACGGCAGGCAGCCTCGACACCGTGGCCGGCCAGAAGGTGGCATCGCCCCTTTCATCCGGGCTGATCACCACCGACCGCAAGGTCGTGTACCGAATCGAAGACGACATCCCCGTGATGCTGGCGGAGGAGGGCATCGGCACCTTGCAGTTGGCCGACTTCCCGGCCTGACCGCATCCGCCCGGGACGCCTGCGCGCATTTTCCGAGGCCGGTTCCACAAAAGCCGCCGCCAGCACCAGGGCCGGCGATGGCGCTGTGAACGGCTTCACGTTCCCGTATCCCCGAAACGGCATACTAATCTGCCCCTGTTCCTGCACCGGAATCCAGGTTTTTCGTCATGATGCCGATCCCGTCCGAGCCGCACGTCGACCCCGACAAGAAGGTCGTGGACATCGCCTCGCGCGCCTCCGAAGCAAACCACGATCACGTGGGCGGCCTGCTGGTCGCGGTGCGCGAAATGACGTTGAAGGCCACCGCCAATCTGGTGGCCGAGTTGCTGGACAACGTCGACGACACGCTGTTCGACCTCGCCGAAAAGGCCGAGAGCAACGCCAGCCAGACCGAATACTTCGACGGCATGCGCGAGACCCGCAAGATGCGTCCGCGCATCGAACGGCTGTTCGGCGAGCGCGTCACGCGCGGCTTTGCCGACTTCGCCGCCGGCCGGCAACCGAAGGGCAGCGACGCGCAGCGCGCGTTCTCCGCCAGCGGTGAATTGAGCCTGGTGGACGATCGCGAGCTGGAAGAATCGCTGGCGGTGTCCAGCATGGTAGCCAAGGCCGACGGACGTTTGTCGTCGGCGCTGATGGCATTGAACCAGCGCCTGTCGGTGCTGAGCGGCGGACGCTCCACCACCAACACCAACAATCCGCTGGGTCCGGGTGCACTCACCGAAGCGTTCCGCGAAGCGCTGGGCGAACTCACCGAAGTCAACATTCGCGTGCGCCTGATCATCCTCAAGATGTTCGAGCGCTACGTGCTGAAGGCATTGGACACGCTGTATCACGACGTCAACGTGCGGCTGGTGCAAGCCGGCGTGCTGCCACAGTTGCGACATCCGAACGTGGTGCGGCGGCATGCTTCCGCGGGTCCTGCCGCGCGCGCCGCGGGCGATGCCCTCGAAGCCGCCATCGGCGGCGCGGCCGATTATCTGGCCGACCCCGCGGACGAATTGCACAGCGAATTGATGCAACGCCTCACCTCGCTGCTCGCCTCGCGCCGTCAGCATGTGTATGGCGACGGCGGGCTGTCCGCAGCGGGCGGCAGCGGCCTTGCTTCGCTCACCCCGGCCGAGCTGCTGGGCGCGCTGACCCTGCTGCAGGGCGAATCCCGCCCGCTGCCCGCAATGCCCGCGGCCACCGACACCACGGCCGCCATCGACATGGTGCAGCGTCTCAAAGACGAGCTGATGCTGCAGATCCAGCGTCTGTCCGGCCAAGCCAAGGCGCACGTTTCCGGCAGCGACGAGGACACCATCGACCTCGTCGGCATGCTGTTTGAATACATCCTGCAGGACCACACCATCCCGGCGCCGATGCGGGTGCTGCTGGCGCGCCTGCAGATTCCCTATCTGAAAGTGGCGATCCTCGACCGGCGGATGTTCGCGCACGCAACCCACCCCGCGCGCAAGCTGCTCGACCAGTTGGCCGATGCCGCCAAGGGCTGGTCGGAAGAATCCGACCGCGACCATCGCCTGTTCGCCAAGGTCAAGAGCGTGGTCGAGACCCTGCTGCAGGATTTCGACGACGACATCGGCGTGTTCGAACGCCAGCTTGCCGAGTTCACCCAATTCGCCGAACAGAACCGCAAGCGCGCCGAACTCGCCGAAAGCCGCGCCACCGAAGCCGCGCGCGGTCGCGAACGTTTGCAGGATGCGCGCCGTCGCGCCGCGCAGGAAATCCTCTCGCGCATCAGCGGGCGCAACCTCCCCACGCTGTTGCGCGGCGTACTGACGCGGCCGTGGGCGAATTACCTGGTACTGATCGTATTGCGCCAGGGCGTCGAGTCGCCGGAGTTCCGCGCGGCCGTGCACTTCGTGGACGACTTCGTCGCCACGATCGATCCGCCGCGCGGCGATGCCGAGCGCACCCAGTACAAGAACGCGTTGGCGTCGATCGAAAAACACCTGCGCGCCGGCCTCACCACCGTCGCCTTCCAGGAACCCGACATCGACCGGCTGCTCGCGGAACTGTGGAAGTTCTGGCGCCAGCAACTCGGCGAACCCGCGCCCGCCGCGCCGGCCGAAGAACCGGCGCTGGACCCTGCGGCCGTGCTCGGCGTCAACGCCGACGCGCAACCGGCGATCACCGACGCGGCGCCCGACGCCGATGACGATCTCGATTCCGACGAGATGTCGGTGGACGTCGATGCCGACACCCTGCAGGCCGTGCGCGATCTGAAAATTGGCAGCTGGGTCGAGTTTGTCGACGACACCGGCACCCGCGAGCGCGCCAAGCTGTCCTGGATCAGCCCGATCAGCGGCAAGTACCTGTTCGTCAACCGCCGCGGCCTGAAAGTCGCCGACCGCACCGCGGTGCAACTCGCCTCGGAACTCTTGAGCGGGCGCGCGATGATCCTGGAGGAAGTGCCACTGTTCGACCGCGCACTCGACGCCATCGTCGATCGCCTGCGCAACGCCCAGCCCGCGCCGCAAGCCGGCACATGAGCGGCGCCGACGCGCGCCTCGCGCCGCCGCTTGAAGCGATCCACGAAGATGTTGCGCAGGCCCTTGCCGAGGACATCGGCACGGGCGATGTCACGGCCGCGCTGATCGACGCTGATGCGCGTGCTCGTGCGCACATCGTTTGTCGGGAGGATGCGGTGCTTGCCGGCGCGCCGTGGGCGGAGGAGTGCTTCCGCCAACTCGATTCGGACGCGCGCATTCATTGGCACCACCACGATGGTGATCGCACCAGTGCAAATGCCGTCTTGTGCGAAATCGAAGGCAACGCGCGCGCACTGGTCGCGGGCGAACGCAACGCCCTCAATTTCCTGCAGACCCTTTCCGGCACCGCTACTGTGACGCGCACCTACGTGGACGCCGTCGCCGGCACCCGCGCGAAGATCCTCGACACCCGCAAGACCATTCCGGGCTTGCGCCTCGCGCAAAAATACGCCGTGCGCTGCGGCGGTGGCCACAACCATCGAATGGGTCTTTACGACGCCATCCTGATCAAGGAAAACCACGTCACCGCCGCGGGTGGCGTCGCCCACGCGATCCGCGCCGCGCGCGCCGCGAGTCCCGGCGTGTTCCTCGATTGCGAAGTCGAATCGCTGGACGAACTGCGAGACGCGATCGACGCCGGCGCCGACCGCGTGCTGCTGGACGAATTCACCGACACGATGTTGCGGGAAGCCGTCGCCCTCGCCGCCGGCCGCGTGCCGCTGGAAGTCTCCGGCAGCGTCAACCTCGAACGCGTCCGTGCCATCGCCGAAACCGGCGTCGACTGCATCTCCATCGGCGCGCTGACCAAACATGTCCGCGCCATCGATTTGTCGATGCGCTTCGACGATCGCTGAC
>JAICIW010000125.1 GCA_025928735.1 Rhodanobacteraceae bacterium
TCGGTCTCGTCAGGCGACGGCGCATCGAAATACATGCGCGCGGTAAGTGCGCCGGCGATCAGCAGCGCGGTGTCGACCATCGACAGCTCCGACCTCCACACGCGCGCGCCGGTCTGCATGTCGAGAAAGTGGTAGTAGAAGCCCTTGAAGCCGGTTGCCAATGTTCCACCGCTCTGGTCGGAATCGCGGAAGAAGCGCAGCGCTGCAAGGATGCGTCGCACGGCCTCCGGCCGTTCGACCCATCCGCGCGCCGCCGCCACCGACCAGGCGGTGAACGCAAAGCCGACCACCGCGATACTGCACGGCGAATTCTCGCGTGACGTATCAGCCACCAAGCCGTTGTCGGGATGGGTATTGAGCGGAAAGTATTCGAACGCGGCGCGTGCAAGATTCTCAAGCAACGTCTCATCGGACCAACCGGCAATCGCGGTCACGGTTGATCCCCGGTCGCCGGAGCATGCAGCCGAGAGGTCGACGGGCGCCTCCGGCGAGCTGGTGATGCCGCGCATATGTCTTGCGGATTTGCGGTCCACGGTTCCCATGTCGTGACTTCGTCGACGGCTGGCGTCCAGCGACCGCGTTGATTTCCTCGCACCTGTTTCCGTAACGCGATAGGCGGGTAGCGGACGCACTCCATTGCGGAGCAGCGTACATCGCCAGCAACGTCCGGCCCAGCGGCGGTCCACCCGCACCTTTTTTGAAGCACTACTTCTGCTCGATCTGCGGCATTCATGCGCATCACCAAAGGCGATCCAATCCATCGCAGTACGGGTACAACGTCGGCTGCCTCGAAGGCGTCAATCCATTCGACATCACGGCGGTTCCCACCGATGATGGCGTCAACCATCCAGCGGACCGCAAAGCGATCTGATTGCTCCTGCAAACGCGCTGCGCAGCTGAAACTTTTGGTCGGCTTCACTTCCATGACGCCGTCGTGAAATCGAACTGGCAGCATTTGTTCGGGTAATTATTCGCGCCCATGTATTGGGCTTGGCTTCTGCCGTAGCCGGAAGATTAGCCATCAAGTGGGCGCCATCGCTGCTCGAAATGATCGCTCGGCAACAGCGCAGCAGCAGTGCTGCCTTCGTCGCCCTCTCCCGCGACACCGTGGCGTGCCCCGCGAGCGGACAACGCGGCGAAACCTGAATCGAAACCGCGTTTGAATGCTGGAAATGCTCCGTACGACGAGCGGTTGTGATCTACTCGCATCGGGCTCTCCTGCGCGCACGTAGCCGACAGGATTGCCGGCGAATGGAAGCCCAGTGGCATGGATGAGCACACCGATTTCATTTTGTTCAGGCCACATTGGCTCGATCCGCAGGTCCCGGTTGCGAGCATCGCCACCGCCGGCATTGTCCAGTGGCACTGTTCGCGCTGTCTGCCGCCAAGTCCATCGGGAACCCTTGGAAGTGCCAGATGGCCAGCGCGGATCGCTCGTCGATGACCCGGCCCGAGCTCGCCAAGCGCGCGGCCATCGTGGCCGTGATCGCGGTGCTGATCGCGGGGGTGGCCGCGTTTGCCTGGGTGGTCAGCCAGGCATTGCTGGTGCTGTTCGTCGCAATCCTGTTTGCGGTCCTGCTGGATGGCATGACCCGGCTGGCGATGCGCTGGCTGCATCTGCCCCGTCCGTTGGCATTGACGCTCGCCATTCTGGTCATCATCGCGTGCATCGGCGGCATTTTCGCCTTCGGCGGTCTGCGTGTCGCGAGCGAGGCGCCCGCGTTGCGCAGCAGCCTGCAGAAGTCGGTCCAACGCATCCAACACGAGCTGCGCGGCATGGACGTCGAGCACAAGCTGCACGACGTCGGTATCGACTCGGGCAAGGCCGGTTCCGGACCACTGTCGAAGGGCGCGGCCCCGGTTTTTTCCGCCATCTTCAGCCATGTCCAAAGCTATCTCTCGAATTCGGTCGAGATGGTGGCCGATCTGTTCATCGTCATCGTTGCCGGCATCTACTTCGCCGCGAACCCGCGTTTCTACGTCGACACATTCCTCAAGCTGATGCCCCAGCACCGACGCGAACGCCTCGCCGTGGTCGCGCGGGAAGTGGGTCACGGATTGCGGCGCTGGCTGCTCGGTGTTTTCATTTCCATGCTCGCCGTGGGCATCGCGACGGGCATCGGCCTGACGTTGCTGCACGTCCCGCTGGCCGGATTGCTCGCGATCATCGCCACCGTCCTGACTTTCATTCCTTACATCGGCACGATCATCTCGATGGTGCCCGCGCTGCTCGTCGCGCTGCTGGTCAGTCCGATCACCGTCCTGTATGTACTGTTGCTTTACCTTTTCGCCCACGCGCTGGAAGGCTATCTGGTCACGCCGCTGGTCCAGTCGCGGACGGTGCGGCTGGCGCCCGGCTGGCTGATCCTGTCCGAGTTGGTCGGCGGTCTGGCTGCCGGTGTATTCGGGGTGCTGATTGCGGCGCCGCTGCTGGTGACGATCACAATCGCCATGCAGTTGCTCTACGTGGAGGACGTGCTGGGCGACAGCACGCGCACCCTGGGCGAATCCAGCGAGAAGTTCCGGATGCGCCGGCTTGTTGCGGTGCTCCGTGAGCGCGCCCGGCGGCGCCACGGTGGTGATCCTGGAAAAGAGGACGGGGGCAATTGAGCAGGGCCGATGCCAGACACGGAAACCAGTCGTCGATCGCAGTACCGATTCCGGCGAACGACACCAGCCGTCAAGAATCACTCATGGATCTCGGAGCTCATGTCGATGCCTCAGCGTGGCTGCCGGCGCATGACCAAACAGACGTACGCGTCCTTGCGGCAGTTGGATTATCCCGGCTTCTGGCTGTGCTGGCTGCTGGCGCTTGCCATGATCGTCGAAGCGCAGTTGCTGAGCCGTCCGATGTCACGGGACTCCGCCGCTGGATGTGCTGGCGCGGTGGCGCGCTGGCTGGTGTGATCGCCTTCAAGTCTCTGTCGTAGCCGCGGGCCCGCTCAACGGCAAATGGACGATGAACTGACTGCCGCATTGCTTGCCGGCGCTGGTGGCGCTGACGGTGCCCCCGTGGGCCCGCACCAGATCGCGCACCACCGCGAGACCGATGCCCAGGCCGCCGTTGGACAAGGCGCGGTCGTGCGCATCCTGCACGAACATGTCGAAGATGGTCTCCAGCGCCTCGGGCGCGATGCCCACGCCATTGTCGGCGACAGTGATGGTGACGGTCGGTTCCTGGACCTCCATCGCCACGGAAATCGAACCGCCTTCTCCGGTGTATTTCGAGGCATTGTCCAGCAGGTTGCTGACGATCTGCCTCAGCCGCACGGGATCGCCGCGCAGGCTCACGGGGCCGGTCGGTAATGCCAGGGTGAG
This sequence comes from Rhodanobacteraceae bacterium, assembly GCA_025928735.1. Classification (GTDB taxonomy): domain Bacteria; phylum Pseudomonadota; class Gammaproteobacteria; order Xanthomonadales; family Rhodanobacteraceae; genus 66-474. The sequence goes on from JAICIW010000125.1 coordinate 3,319, forward strand.
CTGTTGCTGCCTGCCCTCGATCAGCGGACGGCAGGTTTCCGCCGTCTGCGCGACGATTTCGCGCAGGTCGGCCTGATCCAGTTCCAGCCGCAGCTTGCCGGTGCTGACGCGCGAGCCCTCGAGCAGGTCATCGATCAGCCGCGCCATGTGCTTGACCTCGGTTTCAACGATCGCGCCCAAGCGCGTCAGCGCCTCCCCTGCCGGCCGAGCGCCGCCGGTCAGCATGCCGGCGGCGAGCCGGATCGGCGCCAGTGGATTGCGCAGTTCATGCGCCACCAGCCCCATGAAGCGGATCTGCTGGCTGTGCGCTTCCGTGGCCTGCGCAGCCGACGCCTGTGCGCCCAAGGCGGAAACCACCAACTGCTCATTGGCGCGGCGCAGGTCGGAACGTTCCGAAGCGCCCGCGGAGTTGTTTGCCGGCGGCGGCCGCCATTCATGGCTCTTCGGCAGCATTGCGAGTTCGCCTGCAATGGAATCGGCATAGAACTCGAAGCCACCATGCGAACGCCGCTTGGAGTGATACATGGCGATGTCGGCGCGCTTCGTGAGCACCTCGGCGTCGGTGCCGTCCTGCGGATATACCGCGATGCCGAGGCTCGCGGTCAATTGCAATGCATGGCTGTCGATCCGTGCCGGTGCCGCCACCGCTGCCAGCAGCTTGGCGGCAATCAGCGCCGCGTCCGCGGCGTGGGCGATCTGCGGCAGCAGGATCAGGAACTCGTCGCCGCCCTGCCGGCTGACCGTATCCGATTCGCGCACCGTGGCGACCAGGCGCTCGGCCACCAGTTGCAACATCGCGTCGCCATTGGCGTGGCCGAGCGCGTCATTGATTGCCTTGAAATCATCCAGGTCGAGAAACAGCAGCGCCAGTTGCGTGCCCTGCCGGCGGGCGGCGGCAATCGCGGTGTCCAGCCGGTCGCGCATCAGCGCGCGGTTGGGCGTACCGGTGAGCGGATCGTGCTGGGTCGCGCTGGTGAGTTCGCCGAGACTGCTGACCGCCGTCGCGGCGATGGCATCAGCCTTCAGGACTGCCAATACCAGATTCTCATTGGCTTTCCGCAACTCGTTCACGCGGGCCGCGCCCAGGTCTTTCTGGACGTCCACCAAATCCTGTCGCAGCTTGGCAAGATGCGCGCGCAGCGCATCCGCCTGCGCGTCGAGCGCGACAAGCGTCTCCGTCGCAGCGGCGACCTTGCGCTGCTGGTCTGACTCGCTCACGGCGATACCCGCACCCGGCGATGCGGCCATCTAGGGGAGCGCGCGTGCTCAGTCATCGCGGGGGCCATGGTCGTCGTTCGCGACCTCCGGGCGAAGGGTCGGGCGGCCGCCGAGCAGGCCTTCCTGGTCCACCAGCATGTCGCCGATGTGGATGCCGTCGTCGTCGATGTGGTAAAGCCGCAGCTCGTTGGAGTGCATGCTCGCGCGCACCTTCACTACCGCCATCATCCGTTGCAGACGGGAATCGAGCTCGATGTAGCGCTGCACGATGATCGCGTCGGTCATGAACGCGTTGCCGTACGGGCTGAAGCGCAACTCGTCGTAGCGGTCTTCCAGTTCCGAGGTCATCAGCACCGTTACGCCGGTGGCGGCCAGCGCCGACACCATCCGCGACAACGCTTCGCGGAAGGTATCGCGGAAGGTCGGCGCAAGCAGCACCTCGAATCCCGAAAGCGAATCGAGCACCACGCGGGTGGCCTTGCGGCGTTTGATTTCGGTGATCAACAGCATCGAGATTTCGTCCACCGACAGCGTGGCTGCCTGGGTGTCAATGACGCTGATTTTGCCGCTTTCGATCAGATCGGCCAGCAGTTTGCCGCGCGAGCGGTTGGGCCGCTGCTCGAAAGCGGCAATGATGCCGATCTCGCCGTTGCGCGCGCCTTCGGCCAGAAATTCACCCGCCAGGATGCTCTTGCCCGAACCGGTCGGCCCGGCGATCAACAGCGAATATCCGCTGGGCAAGCCCCCGCCCAGCATTTCGTCCAGCCTGGGATTGCCCAGGGACACCCGATGCTCCAGCGGTTCTTGCGAGCCACTGGTGTCGGGATCCGCGAGTCCGGGCGGCGCGAATATATTGATACCGGCGTTGCTGATCCGGAACGAATGCAGCCCCGGCGAAGTCGGCTGCCCGCGCATCTTCATGATCTCGATTTTGCGCACCACGGAGTTGTCCTGCGTGCTCTGGCGCATCCAGATCAGCCCGTCGGCAACAGTGAAGATCGGACTCGGGTCGCGTTCGTGAAAATATTCGCCGACCAGAAAAGTGGTGGCCTGCCAACTGGTCATCAGCATGCCCAACTGTTGCACGAACTGCTGCAGGCTGATGAACGCATGGCCGTTGCCTTGCGCGGCGAGAATCACCGAGCGGAACGAGTCCACGAACACCAGCCCTGGTGCGTGCGCTTTCACCTCGGCGACGATCCGCTCCAACACCTTGCCGAGATCGCCGGTGACGGTGTCGTCGGCCAGATTGATGAAGCGGATGGCGTGGTTGATCTTCTCGCTGTCGAAGAATTCGAACTGCTGCTGGTAGCGCAGCATCTTCAACGGCGGCTCGCCCAGCACCGTGAAGTACAGCGCAGGGCGCTCGGGCGTGGCCAGCGCGAACATCAACTGGTGCGCCAGCGTGGTCTTGCCGCTGCCGGGCGGCCCGGCAAGGATATTGAACGAGAACTCGGGCAGGCCGCCGCCAAGCACCTCGTCCAGCCCCGGGACACTGGTTTGCAGGCGATTGATGGTTGCTTTGCTCATGACGAGGTGTCCTGTGCGGCTTCGCCGCTAGAAGGGTTGTTGTCCCGGACGGAACGCAGCAACCGCTCGGTGAGCTCGGCGCCGATGAGGCTTGTCAACAAATCCAGAAAGGTCTTGAGCAACGCAGCCTGCACGGTCGCCGCGGCATCTGCGCTGGATTGTTGCGTCATGGTCTGGCGCAGCGGGGCGTAATCGCCCGGCGCGATTTCGACGTCAACCAGTGCGGTCAGCGCGGGTTGATCCGCCCCTGCCAGATACAGGCTGCGCTTGAACAGCGCTGCCATGCCCGCCCGGCCGATGATCGGCGACAGTGCGTCATCGATCTTGCGCCAGGTCGCGACCGCAAGATCCGCCGTCTGTGCGCAATCTATTGCTTCGCCTGGTTGTGCAGCCATGGATTCAGAGATGGATTCGGTGGCGGGGGCTGGTCATCGCGTTTCAGTTGCTGCTGCCGTGCAAATATTCCCCATGTTAGCGGCCACTCTGGACTTATGCTGTATCGGCGTACCGTGCGAGCGAGGGCGCGATGATCTCGTGCTCCAGTGCGGGGTACCCCTTATCGCTGTGCCGGATGTAAAACTGACCGAAAAAATGTCTCGCAGTCTTCAGGGCTGCCAAGCTCGGCGATCATCTTCGAGCGCTTCGGCTCGGCGATTCTGGCAAAAGAAATCCTGCCAGCACCCAAGCAGGCCTCGATGGCGGCGTGGGGTCGGCGGTTTGTCGTGAGCGAGTCTTGCCAATGTGCGCCTGTTCAAGCTTCTTGAAGGCA
>JAICIW010000413.1 GCA_025928735.1 Rhodanobacteraceae bacterium
GATCTCCTCCAGCCGCGCCAGCAGGCCCTGCACCGATTCGACCTGGTCGGCCGCCACGGGTACGTCCAGTTCCGCGCGCATGGTTACTTCCGCGTGGTCGGGTTTCAGGCCGGCTTTCTCCATCGCTTCGCGCACCGTCTCGAAGGATTCGGGCGTCGTGATCACGTCAATCTGGCCGTCTTCCTGCCACACCTTGACGTCCTCCGCGCCAGCTTCGATCGCGGCGTCGGTGATTTTTTCCTCGTCCACGCCTTCGGCGTAGGACAGCACGCCGATCTTCTTGAACAGGTAAGCCACCGAGCCATCCGTGCCGAGATTGCCGCCGAACTTGGTGAACGCGTGGCGCACGTCGGAGATGGTGCGCTGGCGATTGTCGGTGAGGCACTCGACCAGCACCGCGACGCCGCCCGCCGCGTAACCCTCGAAGTGCAGCTCTTCGTAGGTGACGCCTTCAAGTTCGCCGGTCGCCTTCTTGATCGCCCGCTCGATGTTGTCCTTGGGCATCGACGCCACGATGGCCTTGTCCACGGCCGTGCGCAATTGCGCATTGCCATTGACGTCGCCGCCGCCAGCGCGCGCGGCGACCATGATTTCGCGCACCAGCTTGGTGAACATCTGGCCGCGCTTCGCGTCTTGCGCGTTTTTGCGACCGGCGATGGAAGGACCACGTCCCATGGGCGATACCGTTTGAGCTGAAAGGTGGAAAGTCTAGGGAAACACTTGCGCAACCGCCACGGGCTTGCACTTGCGCCCATGGCCACCCATCCCCCACAACGCCCACCGAACCGCTTCGCGGTCCGGTCGCCCGCTTGCTCAGGGGGCTTAAAGGCTCAGTTCTCGCGACGCACCTGCACGTGCAGTTCGGCAAGCTGCTTTGCGTCGATCGGGCTGGGCGCGTCGGTCATCAGGTCCTGCGCGCTGGTGGTCTTGGGGAACGCGATCACGTCGCGGATCGCGTCGGTGCCGCCGATCAGCATCGCAAGGCGATCGATGCCGAAGGCGATGCCGCCATGCGGCGGCGCGCCCATTTTCAACGCATCCAGCAGGAAACCGAACTTGGCGCGCGCCTCATCCTCGCCGATGCCGAGCAAGCGGAATACCGCGCTCTGCATGTCGGGTCGATGGATACGAATCGAGCCGCCGCCAATCTCGGCGCCGTTCAACACCATGTCGTAGCCGCGGCTGACCGCGTGCGCGGGATCGGCGGCAAGCGCTGCCGCATCATCGACCTTGGGCGCCGTGAACGGGTGGTGCAGCGCGACGTAGCGTTGCTCGCCCTCGTCGTATTCGAACATCGGGAAATCCGTGACCCACAGCGGCTTCCAGTTTTTCCCCACCAGGCCGCGGTCCTGCGCCACCTTGAGCCGGAGCGCGCCCATGAAAGTGCTGACGGTCGTCCACTTGCCGGCGCCGAACAGCAGCGCATCGCCGTCGCGCGCGCCAGTGCTTTGCAGGATCTTCGCAAGCGTCGCATCGTCCAGAAACTTCGCGACTGGCGAATTGACGCCTGCCAGTCCCTTCGTAGCGTCGGTGACTTTCAGCCACGCCAGACCCTTGGCACCAAACTTCGCCGCGTGCGCGGCGTAGTCGTCGAGCTGCTTGCGTGATAGCTCGGCGCCGCCCGGCACGCGCAACGCAGCGACGCGGCCATCGGGGTCGTTCGCCGGTCCCGAGAACACCTTGAACTCGAGTTGCTTCACCGCCTCCGCGACGTCGATCAATTCCGATTCGATGCGCAAGTCGGGTTTGTCCGAACCGTAGCGCGTCATCGCCTCCAGCCAGGTCATGCGCGGGAACGGATCGGCCAGTTTGATGCCGCCGACTTCGCGGAACACCTCGCGGACCAGTGCCTCGACCGTGTCCTGCACGTCGCGCTCCTCGACGAAC
>JAICIW010000057.1 GCA_025928735.1 Rhodanobacteraceae bacterium
GACATGTCCGCCAGCCCGATGTCGGCGACGAGCACGTCGAAATCGTTGCGCGCGGCAAGCCGCAGCGCTTCCGAGCCGTCGGCGGCCAGCAGCGTCCTGAAGCCCCTGGCCTGCAGCAACTCGCCGAGGGCGTCGCGCACCATGTCCTCGTCTTCGCACAGCAGCACGGTCCGAGAGAGCGCACGCACCGGCGTCGACACGCCGTCCCGTGACAACTTCGCGATGGTGGCCTGCGTCTGGTTCGCCAGTACGTGGCGCAGTTTGCGCGCCAGCGCCTCACGACTGTACGGCTTGCTCAGGAGCTCCACACCTTCGTCGAGCCGGCCGTGGTGGATGATGGCGTTCTGGGTATAACCCGACGTGTACAGCACCGCCAGGTTCGGCAGCCGGTCGCGCGCCTTGCGCGCCAGTTCGGGGCTCTTGAGCGGGCCCGGCATCACCACGTCGGTGAACAGCAGGTCGATCGGGACGCCGCTCTCGACGATGGTCAGCGCCGCCTTGGCATCGCGCGCCTTCAGCACCGCGTAGCCAAGATCCGCCAGCGTCGTCACCGCGAGTTCGCGGACTGCGTCGTCGTCCTCGACCACCAGCACGGTTTCGGTGCCGCCGCGGATCGGCCGGCCCTCGTCGGAAACCAGCAGGTCTTCGGACTGGTTCGAGCGCGGCAGGTACAGCTTGAAAGTCGTGCCGTGCCCGACTTCGCTGTAAACCTTGATGTGCCCCGACGACTGCTTGACGAAGCCGTACACCATGGAAAGTCCGAGCCCCGTCCCCCGGCCTTCCGCCTTGGTGGTGAAGAAGGGTTCGAAAATCTTCTCGACCAGTTCCGGCGCCATCCCGCAACCGGTGTCGGTGACCGCCAGCATCACGTACTGGCCCGCGCTGACATCGGCGTGCCCGATCGCGTAATCCTGATCCAGGAACGCGTTGCCGACCTCGATCGTCAGCCGGCCCTCACCATCCATTGCGTCGCGCGCGTTGATCGCGAGGTTCAGCAGCGCACTCTCGATATTGCTGCGATCCACCAGCGTGTTCCACAAGCCGCCCGCCACCAGCGTCTCCAGTTCGATGCCTTCGCCCAGCGCACGGCGCAGCATGTCGCCCATGTCGCGCACCAGCCGCCCGATGTTGATGACCGTGGGCGAAAGCGGCAGGCGCCGTCCACAGGCGAGCAACTGTGCCGCCAGCTTGGAACCCTGCCGCACGCCTTCCAGCGCGTTGCCGATGCGCCGTTCCGCCGACGGTTCCTGGCCGAACTGCTCGGCCAGCAGGTGCAGATTGCCACCGATCACCTGCAGGATGTTGTTGAAGTCGTGCGCGATGCCGCCGGTGAGCGTGCCGATCGCCTCCATCTTCTGCGCGCGGTGCAGGGCGTCCTCGGCGGCCCCGCGGCGCGCGATTTCCCTCTGGACGATCGCTTCGAATTCCACGACATTGGACTGCAGCGTCTCGCGCGCGCGCACCATGTCGTCGATGTCGGTGGTGGTGCCGAACCATTCGGTGACGTTGCCGTCTTCGTCGCGGATCGGCGTGCCGCGGGCCTTGAACCAGCGGTAGTTGCCATCCGCGCCGCGCAGCCGGTAATCCACGTCGTAGAGATGCTTCTGCTCGACCGCGTCGCGCCACTGCGCGGCGGCGCGTTCGCGATCGTCCGGGTGCACGGCATCCAGCCATCCGCTGCCCATGTGCGCGCCCAGGTCCATGCCCGTGTAGGCCTGCCACTGCGGGTTGTAATAACGCGCGCTGCCATCCGGACGCGTGGTCCAGATGAGTTGCGGCAGGGTTTCGATCAACGTGCGATAGCGGTACTCGCTCGCACGCAGCGCGCTGGCGATCCGGTGGCGATCGGTGATGTCGCGGATGGTGACCGACACGCACAGCGGTTCGCCGTTTTCGTGCACGGGTGCGGTATTCACCTGCGCCCAGATCGTACCGGGCGCGAACGCGAGCTTCAGTTCGCGCGCGCTGACGGCGTTGCGTTCCAGCGTCAGGCACACGAGATCGAGGATCGTCGCCGCGGTCGCCGCGGGAAACACGCGGCACACGTGCCGCCCGACCGCCGACTGCGCCGGCACGCCGCAGATGCGCTCCGCCGTGGCGTTCCAGGCCGCGACTTCGCCGTGCGGCGAGATGGCCACGAACGCCTGCGGCGCCTGCGCCAGCAGCGTCGCAAGGTAACGTTCGGAACGCTCCAGTTGACGCTGGCGCTGGTACTCGGGTTCCGCCTCGTCGACGCCGGGCGCACGGCTCAATTGCTGGTTGATTTCCCGGCGCAGCACGTCCAGTTGCCGGCGCCGGATCGAGGCGCTCGCGGCCTTGTGCAGCACCGTCGCCATCGACTCGGGCGACGCCGAGGTCGCGACGATCCACGCCGAAGCGAGCCCCGGCACGAACGAAATCTGCGCGCGCAGGCGTTCGGCTTCCGGATCGGGCGCGCGCAGCACGATCTGTGTATCCGGCAGTTCGCTGTGGACATCGCTGGCCGACGTCAACGCGGCCGGCTCGTGGACCGCGCATACCAGCACGTCCGCGTGCGCGGGATCGTCCACCAGCACCATGTCCGCTTCGGATACCGCGATGGCCGCGCGCAATGCCTGCTCCGTCGAGCCGTCGCCGAGGTTCGCGATGGCAAACGTCACGTGGGCACCTACAGCAGCGGCAGGCCGAGCAGCGAACGGCCCAGCCATGCCTCCACGAGATGGGTGGTGGGACTCATCACCTGCGCCGCACGCGCGTCGCGATGCATCCGCGCGACCGCGCTGTTTTCGCCGTAGCCGCGGCCGCCCAAAAGCGCCATGGCGGTGTCGGTGACCTGGTTGCAGGTTTTCGCCACCTTGGCCTTGGCGGCCAGCAACGCCTGCGTCGCGCCCGGACTGCCCGCATCGGCGAGGCGCGCCGCATGATGGGCGAGGCGCCGTGTGGCTTCCACTTCGGTCCATGCGCCCGCCACATCGTGCCACAGCACGGGCTGCGTACTCAGTGTTTCGCCGGTGTGCTGGTGTTCGCGCGTCTTCAGATGCTCGATCGCGAGTTCCAGCGACGCGGCCGCGAGCCCGAGGTACACGCCCGCCATCGCGATCAGAAAATGCGGCAACACGATTTCGAACGTGTACCAGATCTGGTCGCCCCTGGCGCCCAGCAGGTTCATGGCGGGCACGCGCACGTGTTCAAGGTGCAGCGTGCGCGAACTGTTGCCGCGCATGCCGTAGCCGTGCCAAGCCTCGCCCCAGCGCAAGCCCTCCGACTTGCCCTCCACCAGCACGAGCGTGAAGCTGCCGGGATCGTTCTCGGCGCCGGGCGAGGTCAACGACACCACGTACGAATCGGCATGGCCGCCACTGGTCACGAAACCCTTGACGCCGCTCAGCACGAACTCGTCTTCGTCGGCGCGGAAATGCGAACGCGGCAGATAAAAATGGGAACCCGTGCCGGGTTCGCTCAGCGCCAGCGACATGATGTGCTCGCCGCGTGCGATCGGCTGCAAATAGCGCGACTCGTGTTCCGGCGTCGCCTTGGCGACCAGCGCCTGGGTCGCCACGCAATGCATGCCGTAGCACATCGCGGTGGACCCGCAATGGCGCGCGAGCTCTTCGCAGATCATCGACAGCGCCAGCATGCCCTGCCCGTGGCCGCCCAACCGCTTGGGCACGTGCAGGCCAAGCAGGCCGGCTTTCGCCAGCGCCTGCATGTTCTCCGCAGGCCATTGCGCGTTTGCATCCACGCTCGCTGCGTTGGCGTCCAGCACTTCGGCGCCAACCCGACGCGCCGTGCTGCCAAGCTGAGACAGGTCGTCCGCAACCGCCATATCCATCTGCCCCGGTGCTGTCGTTGAGGTCTCGCCCGCAAGACCTCTCCCCGTGCCGGGCCAATATATCGCAATTGGGTGTCGCGGCACCCCTACAGCGAACGCCAGCCTTCGAACCCGGTGAACAGCGCGACGCCGATCAGCACCACCCCGACCACGCGCGCGGTGACCATGCCCGCGTCAGGCCGCCGCACCAGCCAACCGCGTGCCTGCGCGGCGGCGAGCGCAAGGCCGCCGTAAACCGCCAGCTGGGTGATCGCGATGATCAGCCACAGCACCAGCGATTGCGACCATAGCGGTCCGTACTCCGCGTGCAGGAATTGCGGAAACACGGCCAGCATGAAGAGGCAAGCCTTGGGATTCATCAGGCATGTCAGCGCGCCGCGGCGGAAAGTGACCCAGGCCGATGCCGCGCCGCCTTGCGTCTGGATGCCGAAGGCGGAATCGGCGCGCAGTAGCGAAATGCCGATCCACGCGATGTACAACGCGCCAGCCAACAGCAAAGCGTTGAACGCGATGGGCATCACCTTCAACAACACGCCGATGCCGAGCGTGGTCATCGCCACGTGGCACGCGGCGCCAGCCACCACGCCCGCGACCGCCGCCATGCCGTGCCGGCGTCCCGCGGTGAGCGAACTGCCCATCACGAACGCCATGTCGAGACCCGGCAACACGATGATACCGAACACCAGCGCAGCGAACAGCAGCAAGTCGGCCGCGTGGCTCATGGATTCGCATCCGATGCCGGCCACCAGCGCAGGCGCGAACGCGGCGTCGGATCCAGTACCAGTCGCTCCGGCGTTCTGCGCAGCATGCCGGTGGCTTCGAGCGAGTGTTCGACCTGCGATGCCAGCGCCTCGAAATCCTTCAGCGCCGCATCGTCTTCGACGACGCCCAGCCACACCAGAAACGGTCCGTCGGTGCGAACGGGCAATTGCGGAAAGTTGTTCGGCACATCCAGTGTCACCAGCACGCCTGCCGGATGTACTTTTGCGCCCTCGTAGCGCTTGAACGCGGTCTGCGCGCGTTCGGTGAACGTGGCTTCATCGCCCTTCTTCACCGCAAAAATCTGCGCCACCGCCACGCCGCGTGCACCTTGCGGTTCGTCCACCGGATCCACGGCCGGCAACACCGGAACTTCCGTCTGCGGCGTCAGCGGGCGCAGCAACAATACGTTGTCGCTCGCGCCCGGGAACAACGCGTTGACCTTGGTGCGGTGCTCGCGCCACACCGGTCCGTAGTAGAACGCCGCGTCCGCGATCGGGCGCGCGTCGATGTCGTGGTAGCCGCGTAGCCAGACGAACTTCGTGGGCGCGGCGCGATCCTCGAACTGCCCGAACACCATGCAGTCCAGTTGTTCGAACGCTTCCGGAAAATACGCGTCGAAATACCGCACGAAGCGATCACGCTGGCCGGGCGCGATGTCGTAGCGGCGCAGCTCGACCACCTGGTAATTGTCCAGATGCGCGACGCTTTCCAGCGTGGCGCGCCCGTCGGTGTTTGCGTGTGCGACGGTGATGAACGTACTCAAGCAGAGGACTCCGGACAGCAGGATTGCAAGACGAGGCATGGCGATCTCCGGGTTGATTGAAGGGCCTAGCGACGCGTGCATCGAGGCAAGGCGGAATCGCGGTCGTGGCCGAAGCGTTCGCCGCGACCAATCCGATCGCCACGTACAAAAGGGTTTGCTTGAACGCGCGCATGTCGACCCCCCGGAACGAATTTCGTGCACACGCTAAACCCGAATCAGGGCGATTCACGTCCTGATTCGGGCTAGACTGGCCCGCATGCCCCACCCCACCTCGCGCGTGCTGGCCGTGCTGGAGCTGCTGCAAAGCCGCGGCCGCATCAGCGGGCCCGAACTTGCGCAGCGGATCAACGTCGACGTGCGCACCTTGCGGCGCTACATCGTGCTGCTGGAAGAACTCGGCATTCCCATCACGACCGAGCGCGGCCGGCGTGGCGCGTACATGCTGGTGGCGGGATTCAAGCTGCCGCCGATGATGTTCACCACCGGCGAAGCCCTGTCACTTTCATTGGGCTTGCTGGCCGCGCGCAATCTCGGGCTGCACGCGAGCGAGCCCGCGTTGGCGAGCGCGCAGGCCAAGCTGGAACGAGTGACGCCCGACGCGATGAAGCGCCGCTTGCGCGCGATCGAGGCCACGGTTTCGATCGAATCGGGCGGGCTGCCGGCCGTGCATGCCAACGCCACGGCCCTGATGCTGCTGACGCACGCAGCGCACGCGGCGGAACGCGTGCACATGCATTACCGCTCCGCGCAGGGCGAAGAAAGCGAACGCGACTTCGATGCCTACGGCCTCGGCTTCCGGGGTGGCGCATGGTATGCGGTCGGCTACTGCCACCTGCGCCACGGCGTGCGCGGATTCCGCGTCGACCGGATCATCGAAGTGCAACCGCGGGATGCACGATTCAAACGGCCCGGGGATTTCAACGTGCTCGAGTGGTTGAACCGCAGCATCGCGACGCTGCCGCGTGCGCATCGCGTGGAGGTGTTGTTGCACACCGATCTCGCCAAGGCGCGCGATGCATTTTCTCCGGCGATCGGCTTGTTCGAAACGTCAGCCGATGGCGTGCTGCTGCGCGTACGCACCGATGACCTGGCGTGGTTCGCACGGCAGCTTGCGCGCGTACCGTTCGATTTCGATATCCGCACGCCGCAAGGGCTGCGCAAGGAAGTGCTGGCGCACGCGGCGCGGCTGCAGAAACTCGCGGCGATCGAGCATTGACACAGCGCTTGCCGTTGATTGGCCTGCACCCGCGCCGGGCCGATCGCTCACGCCAAGCCGGCCGCGACGAAGAAACCCAACACGCAAGCGAGGCTGATGAACTGCGCGGCAGAGCGCAATGCAGCTTTGTTCGCCAGGTAAAACGCCACATAAGCTGCACGAGCAACGACCCAAACTACCGCCAAAACATCGACTGCATTGTGTGGAGCGTGCACCAGGTGGGCGATGATGACAGCCGCCGCGAAGCCCGGCAGCGACTCGAAGGAATTGAGCTGCGCGGCCCATGCGCGCTTCGCCACGCCCTGGATGCGACGCGGAAACTCACGAGGATCATGGTTGTCGCGCAGTCGCCGACCATCCGGCCCTCGCCCTCTGTTCCGGGCGATCCCGAAGCAAACGTAAGGCAACAAAACCGCGATCAGCACACACCACAAGGCGATGGTCATTTTACCTTCCAGCCTCCAGAGCTGCGCACGGGCTCTACCCGTGCGGCTTGAACAGGATGTCGAACGCAGTCTTCCAGGTCTTCCCGCCATCGACCGATCGCTCGGCGGTTTCGCGCACGCCGTCGCCCTGTCTGTGCCATGCCGCGCGCACCAGCACGTCGGGTTTTCCGACCTTCCTTTCGACGCCCTTGAACACCATCCGGTCCCCCTGCATGCCGCCATCCAGCAACAACAGGTCGCCGCGATTGGTGACCCAGCTCTGGTGCCAGACCTTCCGGGCGGCGTCGTACAGGCTGTAGCTTTCGCCGTGCAGACCGTCGTTCTGGCGATAGTCCTCGTGGACCACGCAGCCGTCGAGGATGACCTTCACCGTATTGCGCGCGACTATCTTGTCCGGCGCCTGCGCGTCATACGTGTCCCAATCCCCCGCGAAAAAATCGAACTGACGGTAAGCCGGCGCGCCGCACGCTCCGGAAGGCTCGGCCGCAAGCAGCGGCGATGCCACCATGGCAAGCAGCGTGAACAACAACAATCGGCAAGTCCAACGCATGAGTACCTCCAAAGTTGGGAACGCACGAGGCTTGGGCTGGTTCTGCCTTTGCTCGTCATCCCGGAATCACAATTCCGCGATCCAGTGCTTTGCACTTCGCGTTGCACTTCGTGCCGCTGCGAAAGTCGCTGGGCTACTCACTGCACCCCCGGATCAAGTCCGGGGCAGGCCCTGCGACTCGCCCTTCGCGCCATCGGCTACTACGCCGATGTTCGCTTCGCGATCCTGCCTTTGCAGGCGGCTTTCGCCGGAATGACGGGACAACTGGCGATCAACTTTCCCTTCGCAGTGTAACGAACGACATCCACGCATCGGCTGCGATGGCAAAAGCTTGCCCTGATTTGTCCGCGAACCCGTCTCGCCGATTGTCGATCCATCGCAAGGCGCGGCGCCCACTCTTGCGCCCACGTTGAAGTATGCTCCGCCGAAACGGACCACCCGGGTGCGCCATGAACTTTTTCGATCTTCGCCGCCGCAGCCCCACGTCCTGCGTCGCAATCTACCTTGCACTGGCGATGCTGCTTGCTGCACCGTGGCAAGTCGCCACGCCGGCGCTCGATTCAGCATCGCAACAGGTCTTCGTCGCGGAACGCGCATTCGCCAGGTCCATGGCTGATCGCAATGTGTCGGCGTTCGCGAGCCACGTTTCCGATGAAGCCATCTTCTTCAACGGCACCGACGTACTGCGCGGCAAGAAACAAGTGCTTGGAATCTGGTCGAGATTCTTCGAAGGCAAGACCGCGCCGTTCTCATGGGAGCCGGATCGGGTGGAAGTCCTGCAATCCGGCACGCTGGCGCTGAGCACCGGGCTGGTCCGTGATCCCAACGGCAAGGTCATCGGCCGCTTCAACTCGATCTGGCGCCGCGAAGCCCCGGGCGTTTGGCACGTGGTGTTCGACAAGGGCAGCCCGGCCGAGCCGGGCGACACTCTCTCTCGATCTTCGGAGCATCCATGAAATTCCTCATCACCACAATCGCCATCCTGGCCATGCCTGTAGCGGTGCTGGCGCAAACGCCTGGCCGCGAAGCATCGGTGCGCCACACGGTCCAGGCGTTCTATGCGGCCTTCAATTCCCACGGATTCAGCCACGCGGCCGATTTCACGACCGCCGACTGGAACCACATCAATCCGTACGGCGGACGGACCCATGGGCGCGCCGAGGTGCTCAGGGAATTGCACGAAGTGCACAGCACCTTTCGCAACGGCGTATCGGACAACATCGAAAAGCTGGATGTGCGCTTTGCGAGCAACGATGCTGCGATTGCGACGGTAACCAGCCGTATGAGCACTTTCACGAGCCCCGACGGAACAAGGCACGTGAACGAGCAGCACATCCGCACGTTCGTCCTCGCCAAGCGCGGCCCGCGATGGTTGATCATGCAGGACCAGAACACGGTCGTGAGTCCACCACCCACGGGCTGACCGTTCAGGGAATGCTGGCGGCTGCATTCGGTCAATGCCGGCCTGGACCCATCGAACCCGGCTCGGCAGAACCGCGGGTTCTTCAGCCCAGGTAACACGGCCCCGTTTCGCGCACCTCCATGGTCGCCCACTCGGCGGCGGGACACAGTGCCGCGAGTTCGACGGCTTCATCGCGGGTCGCGCAATCGACCAGGAAAAATCCGCCGATCATTTCGCGGGCTTCGGCGAACGGGCCATCGCGCAGGCTGCGCTTGCCGCCTCGGATTTGCAGGCGCTGGCCTTCGGAATCGTTGCGCAACGATGAGTACGCGCGCAGCACGCCGCGTGCCTTCAGGTCTTCGGCGTAATCCAGCATGCGCTGGTACAGCGCCTTGCCCTCTTCCTCGGTGCGCTCGGCGCGCTGGCCGCGTGGTTCGGCGACAAACAACATGTAGGCCATGATCCTCTCCAAGCTCTTAGAAAAAATCGAATTCGCGTCATTCCGGCGCAGGCCGGAATCCATCTGGACTTTTGTACCAGCAACTTGGATCCCGGCCTGCGCCGGGATGACGAGCAAGAAGCAGCCGATACTGCAGGTCA
>JAICIW010000156.1 GCA_025928735.1 Rhodanobacteraceae bacterium
CAAGGCTTCGCTTGAACATGACGGATCTCCGCTGGAATCGTTGGACACTAGCATGCTTCATCGGGCGGCGGGATGGGCCGGAAGTCAGCCGCGCGCACTGGCTACAATCGCGGTTTGGCTGCACGGGAAGCATGCGCATGTCCGATGCCGGTCTGGTGGTTCGAGGTGGCGGTTGCCATTGCGGCGCAGTGCACTTCGAGGTCCGCGTGGCGCCGCGGCCGTTGCTGCAGACGTGCACCTGTTCGATCTGCCGGATGACGGGCTACGTGCACCTGATCGTGCCAGCCTCGCGATTCCATTTGGCCCGTGGCGCCGATGCATTGACCGAGTATTGCTTCAATACCGGCGTGGCGCGCCACCTGTTCTGCCGGTACTGCGGCGTGAAGTCGTTTTACGTGCCGCGCTCGCATCCGCACGGCTACAGCATCAATGCGCGCTGTCTCGATGATGACGTGCTTGCCGATGGCGAGTGGCTGCCGCCTTTCGATGATGCGGACCGCGAGCTGGCGACCGCAGCCGTGGCGCATCTGGCCGACGGCTGACGGGATCAGGGCGCGAACGCGCTCGCGTAAGCCGGTTTCAGGAACTTCGCGAATACGCTGGCCGGCACGTCCGCGGTTTGCGTGCCATACACGTAAGCCGCGACCTGGTAGGGCGGAAAGATCAGCGTAAGGCCCGGGCTCGCGACGTCCGGTGCGGTGCCCGCGCGCACCACGAACACCGAGTAGTTGACGCTGGTCGGCTTGGTGCCGTCGCCGAGCATCTGCGTCATGTTGGTTTTCCATTCGCGGATGGCTTCGGGCGATCCCTCGCCCGGTTTGGGCGCGTTCGCCATGAATTTCTTCAGCAGCGTGTCGTGCGCGAAGTTGGCGAGCGCGGTGCGCGCCGCGTCCGGGTCGGTGAACAGGTCGTCCAGCGTGATCAGCTTGCCGGTCTTGCGGTCGAACACGAACGCCGCTTCGACCGGAATCGGATGCGCCCCGCCCGTGTCCTGCATGCCGGTTTCGCGCACGCTGGTGAAGGCCGGTGTGTTCGCGGCGACCTTGAAATCCAGTTGCATCTCGAACTGCCGGTTGGCGAATTCCGGCATCTGCTCCGGGTCGGGCAATGCATCGAGAAAATCGCGCTTGGCGTGATTGGCGGTGGTGCGCAGCGCGTCGGCCAGCGATTTTTCGTTGGCGGGCAGCGGGGGCAGGTCGATCGCGATCCTGTAATGGCGGGTGGTTGCGTGATCGCCCGGCAGGCCAGCGGTGGAGGCACTGGCAGGCGCGGGGGGCGGGATCACGGGCGTCGATGCGCTCGCAGCCGATGCGTTGGCCGCGGTGCGCGGGGAAGCATCGCTTTCCGGCTGTTGCTGGCATGCCGTCAGTGCGATGATGGCCAGCGCGGCGATCAGGCAGAGGAGCGTCAGCGATTTCATGGGTCGGTGCTCGGCGGAAACGAGGGGCGAGGGGCGAGGGGCGAGTCTAGGTGGCGCGACGTTAAGCAATTGCTGTCGTACTGGCGTGCGGATTGCCTATCATTGCGGGATGGATTTGCCGCCAACGAACGCCTGGCGCCTGTGTGTGGCGCCGATGATGGACTGGACCGACCCGCATTGTCGGTACTTTCACCGCCTGCTCAGTCCGCACGCGCGCCTTTACACCGAAATGGTGACCGCGGCGGCGCTGGTGCGTGGCGAGCGGACGCACTTGCTCGCGTACAACCCTGAAGAACATCCGGTTGCTTTGCAGCTCGGCGGCGCCGAGCCGGCCGAGCTGGCGCAGGCCGCGCGTTATGGTGAGCAGGCGGGCTACGACGAGATCAATCTCAACGTGGGTTGTCCATCCGACCGCGTGCAGTCCGGGCGCTTCGGCGCGTGCCTGATGCGCGAACCGGAACTGGTGGCGGACTGCGTGCGCGCGATGCACGAAGCGGTTCGGGTGCCGGTGACGGTGAAGTGCCGGATCGGGGTGGACGATCAGGACGACGACAAGGATTTGTTCGGATTCGCCGCGCGCATGGTCGATGCGGAGGTGCGCGTGCTGGTGGTGCACGCGCGCAAGGCTTGGCTGCAGGGGTTGTCGCCGAAGCAGAACCGCGAAGTGCCGCCGCTCAACTATCCGCGCGTATACCGGCTGAAGCATGAATTCCCCGCATTGCGGGTGATCATCAACGGCGGCATCGATGGTCTGTCCGCGGTCGAAGAGCATCTGCGCCATGTCGATGGCGCAATGCTGGGGCGGCTCGCGTATCACGATCCTTATGCGCTGGCGTGTATCGATGCCGCGCTGCATGGCGGCGAAACACCAGCGCGCGCAACCGTGCTTCGATCGATGCGGGCGTACATCGAAGCCGAGCGCACGCGCGGCGTGCGGTTGGCGTCGATCACGCGCCACCTGTTGGGGCTGTACCACGGCGAACCGGGCGGCAAGGCGTTCCGGCGGGTGCTGTCGGAACGGGCACGCGCCGAGGATGCGGGCTGGGAGGTCATCGAGGCGGCGCTTGCGCACGTCGACGGGCGGGCAGCGCAGGCGGCGGCCTGAGGGCGTCGAAAGCGTTGTCCGATACATGATTTCGGCGCTCTTCGAGGGATGTTCAGCACGAATTCAATGGGCTGCGGGATGATCGTTGCTTTGAAGGTTCGCGAATCGAGTGTCGATGGCCATGAAAGTCCGCAACGTTGCGTTGGCGCTGGGGTGTGCACTGCTGTGCGCCGCGCCAGCATTCGCGCGCAAGCCGCCACCGCGCTCGGCACCCACGTCGGCACCGGCGCATCCGGTGACGCTGGAGCAGGCGGTCAAGCAGGTGCAGGGCCAGACTCACGGCCACATCCTCGCCACCGACACGGTGACGCGCGGCAAGACCAACGTGTACCGCATCAAGGTGCTGACGCCGCAAGGCCAGGTGCGGGTGGTGCAGATGCATTCGAACGCGCGGTCACAATCCGATCCGGGCAGATCCGGTTCCGATAAATCCGATTCTGATCAAGGAGGGCACTGATGCGCATCCTGTTGGTGGAAGACGAAGCGCCGCTGCGTGAAACGCTGGCCGCGCGCCTGAAACGTGACGGGTTTGCCGTGGATGCCGCCGCCGATGGCGAGGAAGGGTTGTACCTCGGCCGCGAGGTGCCGTTCGATCTCGCAATCGTCGACCTCGGCCTGCCCAAGCTCTCCGGCATGGAACTGGTGGAACTCCTGCGCAAGGAAGGCCACAGCTATCCCATCCTGATCCTCACCGCGCGATCGTCGTGGCAGGACAAGGTGGAAGGCTTGAAGTTCGGCGCCGACGATTACCTCGTGAAACCTTTCCACGTCGAGGAACTGCTGGCGCGCATCAATGCGCTGGTGCGTCGCGCGTCGGGCTGGGCCAAGCCGGTGCTGTCGTGCGGGCCGATCCGCCTCGACACCACCGCACAGACGGTAACCGTCGATGGCAGACCCACCGACCTCACCAGCTACGAATACAAAGTGCTGGAATACCTGATGCTGCATGCGGGCGAACTGGTGTCCAAGGCCGACCTGACCGAGCACATCTACCAGCAGGATTTCGATCGCGATTCGAACGTGCTGGAAGTGTTCATCGGCCGGCTGCGCCGCAAGCTCGATCCGGAAAGCAGCATGAAGCCGATCGAAACCGTGCGCGGCCGTGGCTACCGTTTCGCCATTCCGCGTGACGAGACGGTGACCGAACAGTAACCGCCGTTTGCAGTTGCACGCCCAAGCCGTCCGGGGCGATGATGCCGGCGATCGCGGTTCCAGCGAGCCGCGCAAGGTTTCGAGCACCATGGTTTCCGAGGCCACCGCGTCGCGCCGACCGCTGTCGCTGGTCTCGCGCTCGACCATCGCCACGTTGCTGGTGCTGATCGGCTTTCTCGGCATCACGGGTTTCGCGCTGGATCGTGCCTATGCGCACGCGGCGCTGGAGGGATTGCGCGCGCAACTGCAGAGCTATGCGTACACCTATCTCGCCGGCGTGGATGTCCCTCGTCCCGGCCGGGTGCTTCCACCCGCCGACATGCCGCCGCCGAACCCGGATTTCGGACGGCCCGGGTCGGGGTTGTACGCCGTGATCGTCGGCCAGGACGGCTTTCACTGGGAAGCGCAATCGGCGCTGGGTCGCGACCTGCCGTTCCGCGATCTGCTGCCGCCGGGACCGGCGAAGTTCGAGGGCCCCGTGGAAACTTCGGCCGGGCCGCTGTACGTGTTGAGCCAGGGCATCGATTGGATGTTGCAGGGCGGCAACAGCTACCACCTTACCATCTACATCGGCGAAAACGACGCGCTGTTCCATAACGGCCTCGCGACATATCGCCGCACCCTATTTGGTTGGCTGGGTGCGTTGGGGCTGGCCTTGCTGGTGTTGCAGCAAATCCTTTTGCGCTGGAGCTTTTCGCCGCTGCGACGGGTCGCACGCGACATCGCGCGTATCGAGCGCGGCGGTGCGGAGCGCCTGACCGGTCCGTATCCGCGCGAAGTGTCGGTGCTGACACGCGGCTTGAATCGTTTCATCGAAAGCGAACGCGAACACCTGACGCGTTACCGCAACACGCTGGACGATTTGGCGCACAGCCTCAAGACGCCGCTGGCAGTGGCGCGCTCGCGGCTGGAATCCGACGACTCCGAAGCCGACCTGAGGACCGAACTGCAGGCGCAGGTGCAGCACATGGATCAGATCGTCGCTTATCAGTTGGCGCGCGCCAAGACGTCGGGTCACTCGACCTTCGCGGCGCCGATCGCGGTGCAGAACCACGCCGAGGCCGTAGTGCGCAGCCTCGAGCGCGTGTACTCGCGCAAGAACATCCTGTGCGAATTCGATCTCGACGAGAACGCGCGCTTCTACGGGGAAGAAGGCGATCTGCTGGAACTCTTGGGCAACTTGCTCGAAAACGCGTTCAAGTGGGCGGACCATCGGGTGCTGTTGAGCGTGAAAAGCATCGCGCCGGACAACCCCAAGGCTTGGCGCACGGGATTGGACGTGCGGGTGGAAGACGACGGCCCGGGCATTCCGCCGGACAAGCTGGAGAAGGTGTTGCAGCGCGGGGTGCGCGGCGACGAGCGCGTGCAAGGGCACGGCATCGGTCTTGCGATCGTCGAGGACATCGTGCGCGCGTATCGCGGCACGCTGGCAGTGGATCGCTCCGCAGAATTGGGCGGGGCATGTTTCCGCGTCAGCTTCGCCGAGCGGTGAGGTCGCGAACTGAGGTGCGGCCAGGATGGGGCAACCCCGACGAACGGTTGTCGGGAAAGTCAGGCCACATGATGGAGCGGGTTGGATTTGGCGGATTACGGCCAGCCGTTTGTTCGCCGAAAACACCGAACGCGGTGATCAGGATCGTCGCACCGCTATTGAATCGAACCCGGCAACAACGATTGCCAAGTGGCCGGCCCCGGCGCGGGCTGCTCGGGATTCGCACCGTGCGATTGGTTACTGGCCGTCGGTCCAGGCGAACGCGCCGCGGCAGCGGCTGACGCCGACGAAGGCGTCATGCGCGGCTCCGCGGACGACGGATTCGGACCCTCGGCGCTGGCGGCCTTCATCACTTCCGGCTTGGACAGGGCGCCACTCGGCGCGTCGCGCTGCTGCAACACGGGCAACTGCGGCGCGCCGTTTTCGGCAGCAAGCAAGGTGCGATTCGGGCCATAATCGAACGCCGCCGCGGTGAGCGGCACGCCGCCCAGCAGCAACACCGTCAGCCACAACGGCAGGTGTTTCATGACAGCCCCCGGAATCAGTGCATGTCGAATTCCCATCTTGACACATCCGGAACCCGGTCGCCAGCGCGTGGCAAACCGGTTCAACAGACGGGTTCGGACATGCCGCCGATGCTGGTTTTGCTGGCTTCCGGCCGGGCCATGACGGGGCCGGAACTGGCGTTGGAACTCGGGGTTTCGCGGGCGGCGGTGTGGAAGCAGATCGAAACCTGGCGCAAGGCGGGCCTGGACATCGATTCCGGCCCGCGGGGATACCGACTTGTGCGTCCGCTGGAGCCGCTGGACGTC
>JAICIW010000010.1 GCA_025928735.1 Rhodanobacteraceae bacterium
AGGTGCACGTGCGCGCTGCCGGTCGGCATCCGCAGCTCGAAGTCGCTGCCGTCGGCTTGCAAGCGAATTTCGCCGGCACCCACGTCGGCCGGGACGTCGATGCCGAAACGCAGGATGCGTCGCGAACCCGCCAGTCCCGCAAAATAGATCGCGAACGCATCGTCGGCGTTGATCACCGCCACGCCATCCGGCGGCAGCGCCTGATAGATCGCGCCCTTGGTTTCGGCGATGCCTTCCAGCGTGTGCATCCGTTCGAGATGCGCCGGCGCGATGTTGTTGACGAGGCCGATGCGCGGGCGGGCGATCGCGGCGAGGTAGGCGATGTCGCCCGGCTTGCCCGCGCCCATTTCCAGTACCGCGTAGCGCGTGTCGCGCGGCATTGCCAACAGGGTCAGCGGAAGGCCGATTTCATTGTTGAAACTGGCGGCGTTGCTGTGGGTGGCGCCGTGGCGCGCGAGGATGCGCGCGGTCAGCGCCTTGACGCTGGTCTTGCCGTTGGAACCGGTGATGCCGACCACGGTCACGTCGCGCTGCGCGCGCACCGCGCTGGCAAGGTCGCCAAGCGCGTGCAGCGTGTCGGCCACCACCACCTGCGGAATGTCGGCGTCCACGCGGCGCGACACGATCGCACCGGCAGCCCCGCGTTCGGCCGCGGCCGCGACATGATCGTGGCCATCGTGGGTTTCGCCGATCAATGCCACGAATACTTCGCCCGGCTTGATCGTGCGCGAATCGGTGGAGATGCCACAGACGTCTGGATCGGCGCCTTGCAGCACGCCGCGCGTCCACACCGCGATTTCCTTGAAACGCAGGTTCAGCATGGGCGGGCCTCCAGGGCGGCGCGCGCCACCTGAAGATCATCGAACGGTCGCTTCGCGCCCGCGACTTCCTGATAGGTTTCGTGGCCCTTGCCGGCGATCAGCACCACGTCGCCGGCCTGCGCTTGCGCGATCGCCACATCGATGGCACGTGCGCGATCGCGTTCCACCGTGGCACGCTCGGGCGCGCGCATCCCTGCCACGATTTGCGCGACGATCGTGTCGCCATCTTCGCCGCGCGGATTGTCGTCGGTCACGATCACGACGTCCGCCAGCCGCTCGGCGATTGCGCCCATCACCGGACGCTTGCCCGAATCGCGCTCGCCGCCGCACCCGAACACGCAGATCAACTTGCCTTCGCAGTGCGCGCGCAAGGTGGCGAGTACCTGCTCCAGCGGATCGGGCTTGTGCGAGTAATCGACCACCACCAGTGGCAGGCTGCCGCCGCCCACGCGGTTCATGCGACCGGCAACGGGTTCCAGCGACTGCAACGCATCGACGATTCGATCGAAGGGCACCTCCAGCGCACCCAGCACACCGGCGACGGACAGAAGATTCGCGGCGTTGAAGCGGCCGAGCAGATGGCTGCGCAGCCTCGTCGCGCCCCACGGCGTCGCAAGTTCGAAATCGAGACCATCGGAATGGGTGCGCACCTCGTGCGCGCGGATGTCGGCGCCGCTGGACGCGAGGCCGCAACGGATGACCCGCACGCCGGTCGGGACGCGCGTCGCCAGGTCGCGCCCGAATGCATCATCGACATTGATGACCGCGGCACGGAGATTCGGCCACGCGAACAGCTTGGCCTTGGCCGCGCCATAGGCTTCCATCGTGCCGTGGTAATCGAGATGGTCGCGCGTCAGATTGGTGAACACCGCCACGTCGAAGTGCAAACCGTCGACGCGATGCTGGTCCAGCGCGTGCGAAGAAACCTCCATCGCCACGTCGGTGGCGCCGGCCTCGCGGAATTCGGCCAACAAGCCGTGCACGCGAATCACGTCGGGCGTGGTGCGCTCGCCCGCATGCAGCGCGCCATGCAAACCCGCGCCCAATGTTCCGATGGTCGCGGCGCGCTTGCCGAGATGTGCGAGCGCCTGCGCCAGCATCTGCACCGTGGATGTCTTGCCGCTGGTGCCGGTGACGCCGATGACGGTCATGTTGTTGGACGGGTCGCCGTAGAAGCGCGCGGCGATTTCGCCGAGATGGGTGCGGAGGTTTTCGACCCAGATCACGGCGCCCGAAACTGAGGACCGGGGACCGGGAAGCATTTCAGCCAGTACCGCCACCGCGCCTCGCTCGATCGCCGCTGGCGCAAACTCGATCCCGTGGTGCTTCGCGCCGGCCAGCGCGATGAAGGCATCGCCCGCGTGCACCGCGTGCGAATCCTGGGTCAGCCCGGACACCATGATGTCGGCGGATGCCGGGGTTGCGACGCCGCGCAGCAGATCGTCGAGCCGCATCGCGTTCACGGCGCACCGCCTTGCGTGGGGCGCGGCGTGATCGCCGTCGCCGCCACTGGCGTCGCTGGCGCAGGCGGCGGAGCCAGTGCGGGCGTGACGGGACCACCGGCGTACCATTGCTGCACGTTGTCCGGCGGAATGTCGAGCAAGCGCAGGGCGCCGCTCATGACCTCACGGAACACGGGCGCAGAGACCAGCCCGCCGAAATATTCGCCGCCATGGCCGCCCGCATCGCGGATGATCACCACCCCGACCAGGCGCGGATCGTTGGCCGGGACGATGCCGCAGAACAAGGCGGCGTAACGGTTGTGCGAGTAGCCGCCGGCAATCGCAAGGTGCGCGGTGCCGGTCTTGCCGGCGACGGTGTAATCGGGAATCGCCGCCTGCGGCGCGGTGCCCTTGGGGCTGACCACCGTGCGCAGCATCGCCATCACCTCGTCGGAGACGCTTGCCGGTTCCACGCGCACGCCGGGGTTGTCGTCGCCCTTGATGAAGGTCGGCGTGTGCTTGACGCCGCCATCGGCAATCGCCGCGTACGCCTGCGCGAGTTGCAGCGCGGTCACGTTGAGGCCGTAGCCGAACGAAATCGTGGCCTTGACGAAATCGCCCCACGTCCGCGGCGGCGGAATGTAACCGCCCACTTCACCGGGGAAACCGCTGCCGGTGCTGGCGCCGAAGCCGAACTGATGCAGCACGCCGCTCATCTGCTGCGGCGTCAGCGTCAGCGAAATCTTGGAAGCGCCGATGTTGCTGGAATAGGTGATGACCTGACTGACGTCGATGCGGCCGTTGTTGCTGTCGTCACGGACGGTATGCCCGTCGAGCATGAACCAACCGGGGCTGGTGTCCAGCATCGTGGTCGGTGTCCACTTGCCGGATTCCAGGGCTGTGGTGATGGTGAACGGTTTCATGGTCGAGCCGGGTTCGGTGACGTCGGTGACCGCGCGGTTGCGGCGCTGGCCCGGATTGCTGCTGTCGAGGTCATTGGGGTTGTACGACGGCACGTTGACCATCGCCAGGACTTCGCCGTTGCGCGGATCGAGAATCACCATCGATCCCGACGCGGCATGGCGTTTGACCACCGCCTCGGTCAGCGCCTGATAGGCGAGGTACTGGATGCGGCTGTCGATGCTGAGCGCCAGGTCGTGGCCCGGCACCGGGGCGCGAATCTGCTCGACGTTCTCGACCACGCGGCCAAGGCGATCGCGAATCACGCGCTTCTCGCCTGGCTTGCCCGCCAGCCAGCCGTCGTAAGCCAGTTCCAGGCCCTCCTGCCCGCGGTCGTCGATATTGGTGAAACCCAGCACGTGCGCCATCGCGGCGCCTTCGGGGTAGTAGCGCTTGTATTCGCGCTGGCCATTGACACCCGGAATATCCAGCGCCAGCACCGCCTTGGCAGCCTCGGGCGGCATCAACCGGCGCAGGTACACGAACTCGCGACCATTGCGCGATTGCAGCTTGCGGGCGAGATCGACGGCATCGACGCCCAGCGCCTTGGCCAGATCGGGAATGCGATCGGTGTGCTGCAGCAGTTCATCGGGGTTCGCCCACAGCGACAGCATCGGCGTCGACACCGCCAGCGGCACGCCATTGCGGTCGTAGATCGTGCCGCGGGAAACCGGGATTTCGACTTCGCGCAGGAAACGCGCGTCACCCTGCTGCTGCAGGAACGCCTGATGCACCACCTGCAAATCGACGGCCCGCGCAACCAAGCCGATCGCGGCCGCCGCGAGCACGACTGCCACCAGCGCGAGGCGCATGCGCGCATTCGGCCTGCGCCGGCGCGGCGGGTGTGAAGTGGGTTCGGGCGGACGGCGCGGTTTCATTCGTGGATCATCTCCACGCTGGCCGCGGGCGGACTGATCATGCCGAGTTGACCGCGCGCGATCTGCTCGATGCGCGAAGGGCTGGCCAACGTGGCCTGCTCCAGTTCGAGCCGGCCGAATTCGACGTTCAACGCGTCACGCTGGTTTTGCAGCTTCGACAACTGCACGAATGCCGCCCGATCCTGATGGCGCGCCCACACCACCGCGATGCTGCTGGCGACCACCGCCAGCAGCAATACGCCCACCGCGAGCGCGCCAAGCGTCTTCATGGCAAGGCCCCTTGCGGGCCGGCTTCTGAAGAGGTTTTCTCCGCGATGCGCAACACCGCGGAACGCGCGCGTGGATTGCGTTCGACCTCATCGCCGTCCGGCATTTGCGCGCGACCGACGGCGCGCAACGGCGCCGGCTGCGGTGGCGGAGCCGGAAGTCCACGGCGCACGGAAACCGGCTGCGGCCCGCGGATGAATTGCTTGACGATGCGATCCTCCAGTGAATGAAAACTGATCACCGCCAGCCGGCCGCCCGGCTTCAGAACTTCGACGGCGGCCGGCAGTGCGCGTTCGAGCGAACCGAGCTCGTCGTTCACGTGCAGGCGGAGCGCCTGAAAAGTGCGAGTGGCGGGATGCTTGCGCTCGCGGCGGCCAAGCGTGCGTTCGACCAACTCCGCAAGTTCGCGGGTGGTGCGGATCGGGGATTCGGCACGCCGCGCAACGATGGCGCGCGCGATGCGCCGGCTCATGCGTTCCTCGCCGTAGTGAAACAGTACGTCGGCGATGTCGTGTTCATCTGCACTCGCAAGGAAATCCGCAACGCTCATTCCGTTTGTCGGATCCATGCGCATGTCCAGCGGCGCGTCCGACTGGAACGAAAAGCCGCGCTCGGCGTCGTCGAGTTGCGGCGAGGAAACTCCGAGGTCCAGCAACACGCCGTCCAGTCCTGCGCGCGCCTCATCCCATTCCGCCATCGCCGAAAAATTCGCATGCCGGATCGTGACGCGCGCGTCACCACCGAATTCGCGCTGCGCGTGCGCAATGGCTTGCGGATCGCGATCCATCACCAGCAGGCGTCCGTCCACGCCGAGTCCATGCAGAATGGCGCGCGCATGGCCACCGCGCCCGAACGTGCCGTCGAGGTAACGCCCGTCCGGCCGCAATGCCAGTCCGGCGAGCACGGCTTCCCGCATCACCGGGATGTGCTGAAGCTCCCGACCGGCCGTCATCGCTCGCGTTCCATCCATTCGCATCCGCGCACGCCGCATGCGCTGCCCGTGTTTCGTCCGCATCCGACCCGGCGCCGCTCGCCGTTCGCCGAATGCACGCATCACAACTTCAGTCCCACCATTTCCTCGCTGACTTCCTCCTCGCCGATCGTCTGGTGGATCTTTGCGAGGTGAGCCTGCTCGCTCCACAACTCGAACTTGTTGCCCATGCCCAGCAGCACCGCCTTCTTCTCGATGCCGGAAGCCGCGCGCTGGCTGGCCGGCAGCAATACGCGCGCGGCGGTATCCAGTTCCACCTGCGCGGCGGCGCCGACCAGCTTCAGCTGCAGGTCGCGGTGCACGCGCTTCACGCTGGAGAGCGCGTTCACCTGGTCGCGGACACGCTCCCACTCCGGCTGCGGGAACACCCACAAGC
Source organism: Rhodanobacteraceae bacterium (assembly GCA_025928735.1). Taxonomy (GTDB): domain Bacteria; phylum Pseudomonadota; class Gammaproteobacteria; order Xanthomonadales; family Rhodanobacteraceae; genus 66-474. The sequence goes on from JAICIW010000010.1 coordinate 5,736, forward strand.
AACCTGATTCGAACGGGTTGTAGGCGATCACCAGATGGTTATTGCAGACGCGCGCAATCGGCTCGCGGTAGGCAGTGGGAATCGCCAACCGACCTTTTTCGTCCACGCTGATTGCGGTTTCGCCCTGGAACATGCGACTCGATTTCCCACGTTTTCCCACAAAACCACACGGGAGTCCACCTTAGTCGCAGGAGGTGAGACTGTCAAGAAAATTTCGCTTTTAGATCAATGGGAAAGGCGAATTTCTGACCGTAATTCAGGCGTTGTGTCAGCTAGGTTCCCAAGGTTATTGAATCCAAAAGATTTCACTCGCCAACTGACTCTGCAAACGAGCGCACATTCGACGATTCGCCAGACCTCCCGGGACAATTCATTCAGCGCCTGGTCGGTTTCGGCCTTGTCGCATGTGCTCCCGCAAAAAACAGTGCGGGCGACGGATGCGCGGAGTACGGAATATCCGCGGCGCGTGTCCGGCCCGGCGTGCAGGGGAGTGGCGCCGCGTATCCCGCTTGGTGGGCACTGGTAGGGCGGGGTTGTCACCCGCCCTACGAAGGCGGCGCATCAATGCTGTCCGGCACACGAAACGCCTGAGCGCTGCAAATTCATGCAGCGGGAACAGCGGCAAAAACAGTGGAGTCGGCCTGTAAGCCGGGTCCTGTGCGCCTTGCGGCGTGACAGTCATTCCTCTAGGCCAAGCGTCGCCGCTTGGCTCAAGCAACCAACCCGGGAACGGCGCGGGCCACGCCATCGTTCCCCTATTTGGTCTTGCTCCGGGTGGGGTTTGCCGTGCCGGTCGGTTGCCCGACTCGCGGTGGGCTCTTACCCCACCGTTTCACCCTTGCCTGATCCCCTTGCGGGGCCATCGGCGGTCTGCTCTCTGTTGCACTTTCCGTCGGCTCGCGCCGCCCAGGCGTTACCTGGCACCCTGCCCTGCGGAGCCCGGACTTTCCTCGGCATTCCGAAGAATGACGCGACTGTCCGGCCGACTCCATATGTGAGTATAGACGCTCGCTGCTGCGCAGCGAGCTGTAAAGAGGAAGTCGCTAGTTGCTGCGCAACGAACTGTAAAGAGTGAAACGCAAAGAGCAAAGAGGAAGCCGCCATCTGACTCCTTACAGGCGGCGCAGCTGCCGACTTGCAGTTTTCGGCGAAGCCGCGAACGACTGACTCTTTGCAGCTTCGTAGTTGGGCTGATCCCGGACTTGCTCCGGGAGAAGCCCAACAGGCATGGAATGTCGTTGGGCTTCGCTGCGCTCAGCACCAACCTACAGAGATCCCCCCCTTTCCTCTTTGCAGCGGGCGACTTTACTTTTTACCGCTTTCGTAAAGCGCCTTGCGCGGCGCGCCGCTGATCGCGGCGGCCAGTTTCGCGGCTTGCGCGGGTGGCAGCTCGGCGCGCAACAGTGCATAGACACGACGGCCTTCCGCCAGTTTCGCGTCGATGTCTTCGCCGCGCCCGGCGATCACCAGCACGCATTCGCCGAGGCGTTGCTCGGCATCGGATTCAACGCGCGCGGCAATTTCGCCGAGCGTCATGCCGATGCAGGTTTCATGCAGCTTGGTGAGCTCGCGCAGCAGGCGCGCCTCGCGTTCGCGGCCAAATGCGTCGCGCAGATCCGCGCAGCACTCGGCGATGCGGTGGGACGATTCGTAGATGACCAACGTGCGGGCTTCGTCCGCCAACTCGCGCAGGCGTGCACGCCGCGCGGAAGTTTTCGCGGACAGGAATCCTTCGAAGACGAACCGGTCGCTCGGCAGCCCCGCCACCGACAACGCCGCGATCGCGGCGCAGGCACCGGGGACGGGCGAAACATCGATGCCTGTCTCGCGCGCCGTGCGCACCAGCCGGAAGCCCGGATCGCTGATCAAAGGCGTACCGGCGTCCGAAATCAATGCCACGTCTTCGCCCGCCTGCAATTTCGCGACGATCGCAGCAACCGCCTCGCGTTCGTTGTGTTCGTGCAACGCGGTCAGCGCCGTGGCAATGCCGAAGTGCTGCAACAGCGGGCGGCTGTGGCGCGTGTCTTCCGCGGCGATCACGCCGACATCGCGCAGCACCTGTTGGGCGCGCAGCGAAAGATCTCCCAGGTTGCCGATGGGGGTTGCGACTACCCAGAGAATGCCCGGCTCGCGCGCGTTCATAAGGGCTTGCTGACGCCATGCCAAGCGAGCCGCGTTGCTTCCGCAGCGGCTGCCAGACGAGGCGCGCGCCGCAGCGCCAGAGTGGTTCTCTGGTCAAGGCGCGCACCGATGGATGGTGACCGCTGCGGAGCAACCCTTCTGGCCGGGGCCCTTTGTCCACATGGCTGCGTCATCGCTCGTCTATGTATCGGCATACATCTTCCTTACTCTTCCTTGCCCTGCGGGCAAAGGGCCAAGCCTGCCCCGGACTTGATCCGGGGGCGCGGCTACTTGGCATGGTGTCAACAGGCCCCGATCCTGATGCTGCAGCTCAATCCGTTATCATCGCCGAAAAGACTGCGCCACGCGCGCATGGAAACGGCATGCTAAGGAACAGGTTTCACGCGCACATCGCTGCCCTGCTCGCAGCGCTTGCGCTGTTTTCGGGTTGTGCAACGCTCGGGCCGTCGCAGCAGCAGGTGGGCGAAGGACCGCATGCGCGCTCCGCGATCGAACACGTGCGCGCGGCGAACACGGCGTTGCAGCGCGGTGACGCCCAAGCCGCGCTGAAGCAACTCGCCGCGGTGCCGCCCGATGCGCCGCCCGACGTGCGCCGACAAGCGCTCGATTTGCAGGCACGCGCCCAGCTTGCCAGCGGCGACCGCCTTGCCGCCGCACGCTCGCTGATCCAGCGAGCCGCCCTGCTGCCGCCTGCGGCGCAGGCACCCGAGCAACAACAGGCGGTCGCGATCCTGGCGGGCATGGGCCGCGAATCACTGGCGCAGGTCTATCCGATGCTCGCCGACAACGACCCGGTCAAACCCTGGGTGCAAAAAGCCATCGCGCGTCCGGGCGCGGCGGCGCGAGTCTTGCCGCAACCGAACCAACCGGTCGGCACGATGCAGGGCGCAGCGGCCCCGCAAGGCTACGCGATGCCGGCCAAGGTCGCGCTGCTGCTGCCCGCGACGGGCCCGGTCGCGGTCGCCGGCGCGGCCGTGCGCGACGGATTTTTCACCGCGTACTTCCATACGCCCGTGACGCGGGAACGACGTCCCACGATCAGCGTGTACGACACGGGCGGCACGGCCGACGGCAGTGTCACCGCCTATCAGCAGGCCGTCGCGGATGGCGCCACGCTGGTCGTCGGACCTTTGGGCCGCGACGCGGTGGGCGCGATTTTCGCGCAACCCAACCTGCCCGTGCCGGTGCTGGCACTCAACCATCCACAAGGCAGCACACCCACGCCAGCCGGCAGCTACGAGTTCGCGCTGTCGCCCGAGGCTGAGGGCGCGCAACTCGCCGCGCATCTGATCACGCTGGGGCTGCACGCCGCGATCGCGTTCCGCGGCGCCGATGACACCGCGTCGCGCACTTTCGATGCCTTCCGGTCGCAGTTCGAAAGCCTTGGCGGACAGGTCGCCAACGACATCGTGCTGCAGCAAGGCAGCGTGGATTTCGCCGGGCAGGTCCAGGCCGCGCTGGCCGGATCGGGTTCGCAAACAGGCATCGTCGCACTGCTGCGTCCGGCGCAGGCGCGCCTGTTGCTGCCGCAATTGCGGCTGGCGCGTTCGACGCTGCCGGTGTTTTCGACGTCCATGGTGTACTCGGGTGATGGCAACCCCACCGCAGACGCCGACCTCGATGGCGTGCGCTTCTGCGACGAACCCTGGTTGTACGACGCGCAGGCAGGACTCCCCGATCACACCACGCTGGCTTCGCAACTCGTGACGGCCGGTGGCCCCGCGGCGCGCCTGTTCGCATTCGGCATGGACGCGTACGCGCTCGTCCCCTACCTCGGCTGGATGCGCTCGCATCCGGGCAATTATGTGCCGGGCGCCTCCGGGCAACTGACGATGGATGCCTTCGGCCACGTGCAGCGCACGCCGATCTGGGTTGAATTCCAGGGCGGCGTCGCACGGCCAGTGGCGGCTGGGCTGGAAACGCAGCCCGGGGACGTCCCGGCGCCGACCGATCCATGACCGCGGTTGCGGTCGGCGCACGTTTCGAGCAACGCGCGCTGGATTGTCTGGAACGTGCGGGGCTGAAACGGGTCGAAAACAATTACCGCACCCGCTTCGGTGAAATCGACCTGGTGATGCGCGACGGCGACACGCTGGTATTCGTGGAAGTCCGCTACCGGCGTCACGCACGCTTCGGCGGCGGCGCGGCTTCGGTCGGTCCTGCCAAGCGCGAAAAACTCGTGCGCGCCGCGCAAGGTTTCCTGCAGGCGCACCCTCGATTCGCTTCGATGCCGTGCAGGTTCGATGTGGTAGCGTTCGACGGCGATGCCGGCGCGCCGAGCTGTGACTGGCAACGCGCTGCGTTCGAATTGTTTTGAAAATCAGGAATCCAGACATGCGCAAGACGATCGTCGTGACCACCCTGCTTTCGCTGTGCCTGGCGCTGGCCGCCTGCAGCATCTTCACCCCCCGCCGCGGTTTCAATCGCGTGCTCAACGACCGCAACGTGCAGATCACCGCGCAGCGTGCGCTGGACAACGACCCGCAACTTGGCGGCCGGGCGCACATCGGCACCAGCGTCTACAACGGCGTGCTGCTGATGATCGGCGAGGCCAGCACCGAAGAAGTGAAGCAGCGCGCCGAGGCCGACGTCACCGGCTACCAAGGCGTGCAGCGCGTCGTGAACCTGATCGACGTGATGCCGTTGCAATCAGTGGGCCGCTCGGCACTCGATGCCTCGCTGACCGCGCGCGTGAAGACTTCGCTGCTGCACATCGATCTGCACGGTTTCGATCCCGGCCGCGTCAAGGTCAGCAGCGCACACGGCAACGTCTACCTGATGGGCCTGGTCAGCCACCAGGAAGCCGATGCGGTGGTGAACATCGTGCGCACTGTCGCCGGCGTGAACAAGGTGGTGCAGGTGTTCGAGTATACGGATTAGTGCGATCGTCCATGATCGCGATGCATGGCGTCGCGCATACACCTGCAGGCTGAAATTGACTGTCTCGCATGCGCGGCGACACGGCGAGCAGCCGTCCTTGGTGCGCGCGCCAACCCGATCCTCCCTGGCCGGGCGTTATTCATGCCATCCCTGGCACTCACCTTCGGCCCCCTGCGGCGTTCGGGCGCGCCCCAGGCGCCTCGTCAGTCGGGCACGCGATGCCACCAGCATCGCGTAAGCGCCCGGCTTCGCCCTGACTTTTCACCCACAGCCGCTTCGAACAGCGCACCTGGATGGACTAAAATTGCGCGGATGAATCGATCGGTCGCGATGGCCGCCTCTCCGGCGACCGAGTCCTTCGACGCGCTGATGGCGCGCATCCACGCATGTCAGATTTGTGCACGGCATCTGCCGCATGGCTGCCGGCCCGTACTGCAGGCGCATCCCGATGCGCGCCTGCTGATCGTCAGCCAGGCGCCGGGTCGCAAGGTGCACGAAACGGGCATCCCCTTCCATGACAAGAGCGGCGAGAAGTTGCGTGCGTGGCTCGGCATCGACGACGTCACGTTCTACGACCCGCACCACGTCGCCATCGTGCCGATGGGTTTCTGCTACCCGGGCAAAGGCGAATCCGGCGATCTGCCGCCGCGGCCGGAATGCGCGCCGTTGTGGCATCCCCAGTTGATGCCGCGACTCGTGAATGTCAAATTGACGCTGGCGATCGGCGGTTACGCGATCCGCGGCATGCTCGGCAACCGTCGCAAGGCGACGCTGACGGAAACCTGCGAGGCATGGCGCGAATACTTCGACGGCGGCGTGCTGCCGCTGCCGCATCCAAGCCCACGCAACACCGCATGGTTCCAGCGGCATCCATGGTTCGAGGCCGAAACGCTGCCGGAACTGAAACGGCGCGTGCGCAAGCTGATGCGCGGTTGAGGTTCAGGAATCCCCGGGTGGCGGCGTCGCGCGTCCGTGCGCGCCCGTCCACAACCCCGCCAGCATGCAGCGCATGTTTTTCCCGCGCGGCGCCACCAGCAACGCAAACAACAGGAACTTGACGATCAAGCGCAGCACGTCCTGCGCAACCCAGCGCCGCGGTGTGTACGCGCGCCGATACAACAACACCCGATTGCGCATCATGTAGAACAAGCGTCGCGGCGAATGCACCACAATGTCGCGCGGCAAACCGGGTACGTGTCGACGCGCTTCACCAAGGCTGTGGCGCAAGTGCGCGGCGCAGGCGCCATGCAAGGTGTAGCCCGCGGCACTGGCGCGGAAACACCAATCCAGGTCCACGTTGTCGATGAACAGCGCGCCATCCATCCCGCCCACGTCATCCAACACGGCAAGCGGAATCAGGCAGCCCGACGAGATCAGGAAATCGCAAGGGACGGTTTCGCAATTGCCGTCACAACGCATCTTCTTGTTGAACGGAAAACGGATGCGCACGAACGGTGCGCCCTCCGGCTCGCGCGGATCACGGAAACACGGGCCCACTGCGGCCACGCGCGTGTTCGCCTCGACTTGGGTGAGTGCGTCTCGAAGTGCGTCGACCATGCCCCGGACCGGCACGCTGTCCTGGTCCATCAGCAGCACGTGCGATACGCCCTGCAAACCGCGTGCACGATCGATACCCTTATTGATCGCATGCGCAAGCCCCTGATTCTCGCCCGATGCGATCAACACGATGTCGGAACGCGCCGCGCACAATTCATGGAATCGCGGATCGCGCGTACCGTTGTCCACCACGACCATGTGCCCAACCTGCGGAGACAGCGCATCCAGCAGTTCGCGCAGCACCCCGAGATCGGGCTGCCAGGTGACCACCACTGCGCACACAGCGGACTGCTGCACCGTCGCCACGTCCGAACCCGGCCTGCCCCCGATCACGATGCGTCCATCGCCGCGCACCATTGCGTGCGCACGGGATCAACACGACACATGACAGGCGGCAGTTCTCGCGACATGATCGCGTGATTGTCGCTGTACGGCCGGTGACTTCAAAGCCCCCAGCACGCCCGGTCCGGCCTGAAATCACGCGGATGCACATCGAGCAGGCGTTCGAGTTCAGTATTGTCGGCGACCAGATTCTGTTCCAGCCGGGTCAGCGGTCCGCGGAGGGGCGGCACGGCGCGTGCGCCCGCGCGAATCAATGCTCTTGGAATCCGGATGGGGAGCGTGCGTACCGGCAAGCCGGCGCGCACGCGTTCGAACATTGCACTTGCCGTCAATCGCTCGCCGCCACCCATTTGCAGCACACGACCCTCCGCGCCGCCGTCCAACGCGCGCAGCACGGCGATCGCGATGTCGGCCGCATGCACCGGCTGACGCAAACCCGCGCCCGCGGGCAATCCAAATATCCGCCAGCGCGTCGCGCGGCGCGCGAGTGGCGTCAGGCTTTTGTCGCGGGCCGCACCGTAGATCAGGGTCGGACGGAATGCCGTCCACGCAACTGCGCGTCTTTCGCACGCGCGCGCCAGCGCGGCTTCGCCTTCGCGCAGTCGCCGCGATACCTCGCGCTCGGCGGCGACCGGGGACGTCTGCTTGCTTTCCGCACTCATCGAACTGGTGGCGACGACACGCTCGAGATTCGGCGCGGCACCGGCCTCGATCCATCGCGCCAGCGCATCCAGCGGCGCGAAACTGCAGAGGGACCTGGCGGCGTCCACCGCGGAAGGCGGCCGCGGCAATTCGCCACGCAGCCACGCGACGCCTTTCATTGGCGGTTGCCCGCTGCGTGACAACGCCAACACCGGCGGACCCGCGCGCACCAGTTCGGGCAGCAGAAACCAGCCGATCTGGCTGCTGGCGCCATACACCAAAACCGTCCCCTCGCGCCACTTACCCATCGGTTTGCCTTCGCCTCCGCACGCGGCAGGCTGATCCGGTGTTCACTGATTGCCGCGCTGGATTCTTGCATCGACTTCGCTGATGCGTGGATCCTGCGGCATCAGGCGCTGCGCCTCCTGCAGCGCGGTGCGCGCAGCCGCCAACTCGCCCAGGCCGACGTAATGGTCGGCGCGGTCGAGCCAGGCGCTGCCCAACCGGTGGCGCATGGCCGGCATGGCGGGATCGCCCGGGTCGAGTTGCTGCAGCGTAGCCAGCATGTCGTGCGCGTGATCGAGGTTGTCCTCGCGCACCGCTTGATCGAATTGAGCGCGGGTGACTTCCGGCAGCGCACGCAACCCCGCCTGCGCCTCGACGTTGTCGCCGTCGATGCCCAGTGCGGCGCGATACAGGTCGTAGGCACTATCGCCCGGCGGCAACATGATGTCGCCCTTGCGCGCGGCACTCTTGGCGCGCGCCACCAGCCGCGCGACCTTGGCCGATTGCATGGGGGTCAGGGGCGCGGGCGGCGGCGGGGCGGAAGCCTCGGGCACCTGGTCGGCTTCGACGGTGGCGACGCCCGCATGCGCAGTCGCGCGATTCGCCGCCTTGGGTGCGGGCCGCGCTTCGCTGGCCGCGAGGCGCGAACGCGCCGCCGCAAGATCCGCCGATTTGGGCGCCAGTTCGGCCGCTGCGTCCAGCAGTTTTTTCGCATCCTGCGTCTGCCCCGATTCCAGCGCGGCGTTGGCCTGCACGATCAGGGCCCCGGCGACCTGCCCGAGCCCTGCCTTGGCCTTGTCGTTGTCGGGGTCGGCTTCCAGCGCAGCCTTGAACTGCGCCTCGGCATTGTCGTCGCCGGCGCCGGTGATCTTGCCCGCGCGCAGGTCAGCTTGACCCTTCTCGAGGTACTGGTCGCGTTGCGACTGGGAGTCGCGTTCGGCGGCGGCGACGCTGGCACGCAGTGTCGGAAGTTGCGAATAGCGTGGCAGCAAGCCTGCGAGATCCGACAGCGTCTGCTTGGCGCCGACGAGATCGTTGCTGCCGACCTGGCCCTGGATGCGCGTGGCAAGCAGATCGCCGATCTGGTCCATGCCGTGTCGCGCCACCGCGTTGTGCGGATCGCCCGCGAGCACCTTGCCGAACAGTGCCGCCGCGCCGTCAGGGCCATCGATGTCTCCGTTTGCGAGCGCGGCACGCGCCTGATTGATCAGCACGTCCACGTTGGAGGTTTGCAGCACCGCTTTCGCCAATGCCTTGTCCATTCCCTCGACGGCGGCGCCGCCGCCGAGCAGGCTGCGCGCTTCTTCCAGTGCCGATCGCGCGGAAGCGTAATCGCGCTTCTTCAACGCCGCCTGCGCGCGGTCGAGTTCCGCATGGCCGACGTTCTGCAAGCCGGTCAGCGCGTGTTCGTTGTCGGGATCGAGCGCTCGCGCGGCTTCGTACAAGTCACGCGCGCTATTCTCGCTACCGGCCAGGTTACCCGCCGAATACGCGGTATCCGCGCGCTCCAGCAGCGCATTCAACTGCGTCTGCGGCAGCATGCCGCTGAGCATTGCCTGATGGTTCCACAACCAGCCGATCACGACGATTGCCACCACCGCCAAAATGATCAGCGACCACCGCATCCGGTGGCGCCGGCGCAATGGGCGCTTGCGCGCCGGGCGGGCGTTGAACGGCGGCGGCCGCGGAGCGGACGCCGGGCGCTCGGGCTCACGCTCACGCGCGGCGCCACGCCGGTCCGCGCCTGCATCGAGTTGATCGAGATCGCCCAGCGTCGGATCGGTCCGGCGTGATGTGTCGCGTGAAGAAGAATCGTGCCGACCGTTCATGCCAAGGCCTGTTGGCGCTCGGCCAAAGCCGCCATAACTCGTCTATGTATCGACATACATCTTCCTCGCTCTTCCTCGCCTTGCGGGCAAATGGCCAAGTCTGACCGGACTTGATCCCGGGCGCGGCCCGTTTGGCAGAGCGTCAGCAGGCCCTGATCGCCGAAACGCAGTCCGGCGTACCCAATCGTGTCCGTGAGACCGCGGCGACCTGCACCGGTTCCAGCTGTTCAAGCCGCGGCATCGCGCATCTTAGCATTCGACCGCGGCCCCTTCCGGCAGCGCTGGGCGGCATTCAGCCGGCGGCCAGCCGGCGTGCGTCGGTGACATTGGGCAGCGCGGCAAGCCGGGTCAGCAACGACGACAATTCGCCGTAATCACGCACGCGCAGCGTGAAATGCATCGTCAACTCGCCGAGATCGCCATTGCTGCGGCTGTCCGAAGCCACGATGCGCGCGCCGCTGTTGGCAACCACGTTGGTAACGTCACGCTGCAGGTCGCGCCGATCGTAGCCGACCACGGCAATGTCGACTTCATAGGCGCGATCGGGCGCGCTGTGCCAGCGGACCTCGATCACCCTGGCAGGATCGCGCGCGCGCAGCCTTGCCAGTGCGGCGCAATCGGCGCGATGCACGGTGACGCCGCGGCCGCGCGTGACGTAGCCGATGACTTCGTCGCCGGGTAGTGGGCGACAGCAACGCGCGAGCGTCGTCAGCAGATTGCCGACGCCCTCCACGGTCACGGCGCCGGGCTTGCCGGCATCGGACGGAATGCGCCGCAACGGCTTCGTGGCCGCCGGTTGCGGTGCCGTCTGTGTTTCCAGCACCGCGCGGGTCAGTTGCGCGATGCCGATTTCACCGAGCGCGAGCGCGATCAGCAAATCGTCGCGGCTCTTGCGTCCGAGTCGGGCCGGCAAGGTTTCCAGCACGTCATCGGCAATGCCGAGGCGACGTACCTCGCGCTCCAGCAACAGCTTGCCCGCGGCCACGTTGGCGGCGAGATCCTCGCGCCGAAACCACGCGCGCAGCTTGCCGCGCGCGCTGGCGGTGGCAAGATAACCGAGCTGCGGCGACAGCCAGTCGCGGCTGGGTGCAGGTTCGCGCGCGGTCAGGATTTCGATGCGATCGCC
>JAICIW010000244.1 GCA_025928735.1 Rhodanobacteraceae bacterium
ATCGACGAATGCCACGCGACAGGCTTCCTTGGCAAGGCCGGGCGGGGATCTGCCGAAGTGCATGGCGTGATGGACAAGATCGACATCTTCACCGGCACGCTCGGCAAGGCGCTGGGCGGCGCGGTCGGCGGCTTCACCACGGGGCGCCGTGAAATCATCGACATGCTGCGGCAACGTTCGCGGCCTTACCTGTTCTCCAATTCGCTGCCGCCCGCCTTGGTCGCGGCGTCCATCGAAGTGCTGAAGATGCTGGATGAGGCCGGCAGCCTGCGCGAAAAGCTGGCGGAAAACACCCGATATTTCCGCGAGGCGATGACCAAGGCCGGCTTTGAAATCAAACCTGGCAACCACCCGATCGTGCCGGTGATGACCCACGACGCCAAGCTCGCGCAAGCGATGGCAGCGGGCCTGCTGGACGAAGGGATTTATGCGATCGGCTTCTTCTTCCCGGTGGTGGCGGAAGGCAAGGCGCGCATCCGCACCCAGATGTGCGCGGCGCACACGCGCGAACATCTGGATCGCGCGATTGCGGCGTTCACCAAAGTCGGGCACGACGTGGGGTTGCTGAAGGGCTGAGATCGACGCGCCTGCGACTTTGCTCTTGCTCGTCATTCCGGCGCAGGCCGGAATCCATTGCACCGGCCCCTATGGGTCCCGGCCTTCGCCGGGACGACGGCGGTCTTTACCTGGTCGGGTCCATCAGAAGCTGCACTTTCCCGACCGCCCACATGCCATCGCGCGGATCGCCTGTCGCGAACACGCACAGCGTGTGACTTCCGGTGGTCGCCGGGATGTTCGCGGTCAATGTCGTCTGCAACTTCGTTTGCGCGGCCTTTGCAAGCGGTAGCGTTGCCAGCAGCGGACCGTCACACGAATCCCGATGCACCTGGAATTCGCCGGCCGGCGTTTGCTTCGGCCGGGTGACGACGCTCGAGTCGTCCTTCCACAACGCGAAATTCCAAGGCACATTGCCGACGGTCAGCGCAATGCGCTTGACGCCGTCCAGCGGCGCACCCTTCCATTGCCAGCACATGTTGGCGATGTCGAGGCGATACACCGCCCGCGGCCCGTCGAGTGGCCAATCATCCTCCAGCCGAAGCACGATCAACGGCTTGCCGCAAGGCTCGAGCTGATCGCTGTTGCGGGTCAACAATGCCGCGGCATCGACGACCTGCGTGCGCGGCGCTGCGAGTTCGAATCCGTTCGCGGCAAAGCTCACCGCGCGCAGGATGGTGGACTTGTCCACCGGGAATGACAGCGGTTTCGAATAGCGCGTCGATGCGACCTCCGGCACGGTGCCGTCGGTGGTGTAGCGGATCGCGCCGAAATCCGTCTGGTTCGACAGTGCGACTTCGATCGTTCCGTTTGTGCCCTGGGACAGCACAAACGCCGGCGCGAACGCGCTGTCGGCGTACTCGATGCCGAGCGCGCGATAACGCGCGAGCTCCGCCGGCATGCGCTGCAGGAACCTCCCCCAATCTTGCGTCGACGCAGGCGACCACGCGATTTCCGAAAGTGCGGCGATGCGCGGGAACACCGCGTGCTGCACGCGCGCGAAGGTCGGCATGTATTCCGCCCACAGGTTCGCCTGCACGCCAAGAATGTGTTGGACCTCGGCCGCGGTCGTACCGCTCGGAACCGGGTCATAGTCGTACACGTCCTTCAGCGATTCCACATCGGGCCGGCCGGGGGGTTCGTCATGCAGGTCCGATTGATAGTGATCGAGGTACAGCGTGGGCGACGATGACATCACCACGTCATGGCCTTCCTGCAGCGCCTTCACCGCGCCCGAGGGCGCATTCCACGACATCACCACCGCAGACGTCGGAACCTTGCCGTGCAGGATTTCGTCCCAGCCCACCGCAATGCGCCCGTGCTTCTGGAGATAGTTCGCCACCTGCGTGGTGAACCAGCCCTGCAGCTGTTCCATGTTGGCGAGGCCCAGCTTCTTCATGTGCGCGCGCACTTCGGGCGACGCTTCCCATTGGTCCTTGGCCGCCTCGTCGCCACCGATGTGGATGTACTTCGACGGAAACAGCGCCATCACGTGGTCCATCACGTCCTCGACGAACTTCACGCTGCGCGCGTCGGGCTTCAGCAGCCAGGTGTTGATGCCCCAATCGGTCGAAACCTCCGGCCGCTTGCCGCTGACGCCCAACCACGGATAAGACGCGATCGCCGCCTGCGAATGGCCCGGGATATCGATTTCCGGCACCACTTCGATGAAACGTTGCGCCGCGTAGTGCACGATGTCGCGCACTTCCGCGTCGGTGTAGAAGCCGCAGTACGGCTTGTCAGGTCCGCCCGTCAGCGCCGCATCCGGCCCGACCGCCTTGCGGCAGGCGCCGATCTTCGTGAGTTCGGGATAGTTCGGAATCTCGAGGCGCCAGCCCTGGTCATCGCTGAGATGCCAATGCAGCACGTTCAACTTGTGGAACGACATCCAGTCGATCAGCTTCTTGATGTCGACCACGCTCTGGAAATGCCGCGCGGAATCCAGCATCAGGCCGCGCCACGCGAAACGCGGATGATCGACGATGCGGCCATCCGCGACGCGCGCCGGGGTGTTGCGCGCGGCGTCGGGCGTCAGCAATTGCCAGACCGTCACGCCGCCGTAGAACAAGCCGCGCGTGGTGCGCGCCGTCACCTCGATTTTTCCATCGCCGATCGCGACGCGATAGCCCGCATCATTCGCGACATCCGCGTGCGGATCGAGCCGGAACACGATTGCGGCCGGTGATTGCCGGCCCGTCTGCGTTGCCACGCGCAGGCGCAGACCGCGCGTCGTGGCGACGAGCGCGGCGAAGCGCTGCGCGATCGCAAGAGCCTGCGCCTCATCCGCCCGCACCAGCACGCGATCGCCATCGGATACCGTGACCGCGCCCTGTGCGGCCGGATGCATTTCGGCCGGTCGCGGCAGCAGTGACCACGCAGCCACCGGCGTGTCCGCCAACACCACGTTGGCGGCGGTCGACATCAAGACGGCCAGCATCAGCAAACAGGCAGTGCGCATGAATATGCTCCCGGATCGCGCCCAAAGGCCGGCCGGTCGGTCATGAAGCAACCGGACCCTTCGGCATCGGACACGAGCGCCATGATGATCGACATGATGTCGATGTTCAAAAAAATGCGGGCCGGGATGCCAACCGGCCCGCAACGCTGGAGACTCGACTCTCCTGTTACCCGACCGCATTCGTCGGGCTGTCAGAGCTTGTAGTTCACCGTGAAGTAGTACTGCCGACCGTTCACGTAGAACGCTTCCGGCGCGGTAGTGAAGCCGAGGCCGGCCTGCGATCCATTGATGAAGTAGCGCAGCTTCGGGTTGTTGAGGTTCATCGCGTCGAACGTGAAGCTCAGGTGCTCGTTCAACTTGTAGCCCGCAGACAACGACAGGTACCCCTGCCCGGACTGCCAGTACGGCAACAGCGCCATCTGGCCCGTACTGGACATCACGCCGTCGTAGAACTTGGAACGGTAGGTGTAGTTGACGCGGGCATTCCAGTGGGCGTCTTCGTAAAACACCGAAGCGTTGATGGTGTTCTTGGACGTGCCGAACAGCGGGCGGTCTCCGGCGGCGGCGTTGTTGGCCAGCGTACCGTCCGCGTTGTACATGTAGGTTCCGCCCGAGGAGTGACCCGTGGCATAGGTGTAGTTGAACGACACGCCGAAGTTGTTGCCGATCGGCTGGATGTAGTTCAGTGTCACCCCCTTGAGGGTGCCATTGACGTTCACCGGAATGCTGACCAGGTACTGGCTGTAAATCAGCGAGTGCGATGGATTGTTGCCGGCGCCGTTGTTGGTCAGGTAGTTGTTGAGGTAGGTACGGGTGACCGTTCCGTAGTCGTAATAGTTGTTGAGGTCCATCTGGTACACGCTGCCCGACAGCAGGCCACGCTCGGCAAAATACCATTCCAGCGACGCGCTGAAGTTGGTGGAGAGGATCGGCTTCAGCCGCGGATTGGATCCGCTGCCGCCGCCAATGTCGCCGGCAACCTGCGGATCGCTGAGGTTCAGGAAGCCTGCCAACTGGGTGTAATCCTGGCGCGTCAAGGTCTGCGATGCAGACCACCGCGTCAGCAGGCTGCCGTCGGAGTTCAAGTCGAACTTCAGGTTGAAGCTCGGCAGCACCTTGTTGTAATTGTGCTTGTAGTAATTCCAGTACCAGCCGGCCGGGTAGAACGCGGAAGCCGGCGAGCCGAGCGCATAGCTCGCTTCCTGGATGCCGGGACTGGTGTAGCCGATGTTCTC
>JAICIW010000078.1 GCA_025928735.1 Rhodanobacteraceae bacterium
ATCGGCGCGTCGGGCGCGATCTTCGGGCTGCTGGTGGCGTTCGGCGTGATGTATCCGCGCATGAAGATGTTCCTGATCTTCTTCCCGGTGCCGATGCCCGCATGGGTGTTCGTGATCGGCTACATCCTGCTGGAGCTATTCTTCGGCGTCAGCGGTTACGAGTCCGGCGTGGCGCATTTCGCGCACCTAGGCGGCGCGGTGGGCGGCTTCATCCTGCTGCAGTACTGGCGCGGCAAGCTGCCGATCCGCCCGAAGCGCATCCTGACGCGTTGAGCGGCGGTTACCGGCGCTCCGGTTTCAGGCGGGGTTCGATTCGAAGGTCCTTGACGTACACCAATTCGCACGCGCCCGCCCCCGTGTCGGTGCGCGTCATCGAACTGCGCCAGCGCCAGCCGCCCGGTTTGTCGGCCTCGACGAGCAAGCCATCGAGCGTGACGACGTCACCGGCACGCACGCGCTTCAGCGCATGGGCGACCTGCGCGTTCGCCGGAACCAGGTGCATGTTGGCGCTGTGGGATTCGATCTCCTGCCGTGGAATCGGGAACGATTTCACCTGCCAATGGTAGAACCGCCCGCTCTGGCCGACATCGATGTCGTGCAACACCGCACTGTCGGACATGCGCCCCCAGCCCAACGCGAGGTCGGTCGGCGAGAGGGCTGCTTCGGCGTCGAAGCGATAGTCCTCGCGGGACAGCACGCGCGCAGTCAGCGAGAACCTGGCGAGCGGATGCAGGGTCGCGTCTTCGAGCGTGATCGGCGCTTGCGGTGCGTCGAAATCGACCTGCACGGGATCGTCGGGTGCGATGATGCCCGCCGCGCGCGCAATCGGCCGGTTGCTCCAAAACGACCAGCCGACCCAGAGCACCAGCGCAAGCAGCAGCCAGCCTTTCCAGTGCCGCATTGGTTTGCCCCCAGGATTCCCGGGGCGAGGATACCTCAGGCGAAATCCGCGGCCAGTGCCTTCTGCTGCGCTTCGTTGAGGCGCGCCTCGGCGCTGTAGTTCGCGTGTTCGATGCGGAACATCGCATTCGCGCCGCGTCCGAAATCGGCGACGGCCGCGGCATCCAGTTCGAAGCGCAGGAAATGTACGGCGGCGGTCTTCTCGTCGTCGCTGCGCGGCAGGTCCTCGTCGGCGATCGCCTTGACGGGCGCACGGTCGCCCACGACAAGCTGCACCTCGTGCTCGATGTTGCGCAGGCGCAGCAGTTCGCGCTTGCGTACCTCGACGTCGTCGTATTCGATCAGCATCGTGCATTTGAGGTTGTTGCCGTCCGGGATCAACGGGTTGTAGGAGCCCAGCTCTTCGGCGATACCTTCCGCTTCGAATATTTTCTCCGCGCGCAGCATTTCCTGGATCTGGTACTGGACGGTGAGGCGATCCTCGAACAGCAACGTGACGTGCTCGCCGACCCGGACCTTGCGGTCGCGCTTGTGGGCGAGTACACGCGTGCGGAAGTCGGCGCGCTCGCGCGCGTATTGTTCGAGGGACAGGAGGTCGTTTCGGGCAAGTGGCTTCATGATTGCAAAACTCCTTTTCCCCCTCTCCGTCCGGGAGAGGGTGGCGCGCAGCGCCGGGTGAGGGTTCGGGCAGCGCATAACTTCAATCAATGGATATACGTACCCTCACCAATTCCTCTTCCGTCGGGAGAGACGTTAGATTCCGTACGCCTTTCGCAGCAGCGAAAGCGGATGCTGTTGCGGCGGTTGATCGTTCAAACCGTGCGCGAGGTGCGCGCCTGCCATCGGACAGTCGCTGGTGCTGATCGCGGCGCCGGATTCCGCGATCCGGCGCTCGACCGGCTTCGCGATCTTGCGGGACAGCGCGTAGGTTTGCGTCTTGACCCCGTAGGTACCGTCGTGGCCCGAGCAACGCTCGATCGTGACGACTTCGGTGTCGGGCACCAGCGACAGGATGTCGCGAGTCTTTGGCCCGATCTTCTGCACCCGCTGGTGGCAGGCGACGTGCCAGGCGAGCTTGCCCAACGAAGTCTTGAAATCGGTCTTCAGCAAACCCGCCGCATGGCGTTCGGCGAGGTACTCGAACGGATCGAAAAACGCACGCTGCACCCGCTTCACGTCTTCGTCGTCGGGAAACATCAATGGCAGTTCCTGCTTGAACATCAGCACGCAGGACGGGATCGCGGCGGTGAGATCGAAACCGTCGCGCACGGCTTGCGCGAGTACCGGGATGTTTTCGTTCTTGTATTTCGTGACCGAGGCGAGGTCACCGAGTTCCAGCTTCGGCATGCCGCAG
The DNA here is from genome assembly GCA_025928735.1 of Rhodanobacteraceae bacterium. Lineage (GTDB taxonomy): Bacteria > Pseudomonadota > Gammaproteobacteria > Xanthomonadales > Rhodanobacteraceae > 66-474. The sequence goes on from JAICIW010000078.1 coordinate 2,255, forward strand.
CAGACTTCCTTCGAGACCAGTTTCACCGGAATATCGTTGTGGACAAGCACGGCGGCCAGATCGTCGACGACTTGCGGCAACACGCTGTCGCAATAGCAGGTCGCGAAGATCGCGACCTTGCCGTGGGTGCGTCCGGCTGGTGTCGCGCTTCCGGCGGCGTCCAGCTTGCGGAGCTTTTTGCGCGCACGCGGATGCTTGTATTCGGGGACCTCGGCATCGGGGTGCACGTGCAGGGTCTTGTCCAGCAACTTGCGCGCTGGCTTGCTTCGGTTCAATGCATTGACGGTTTCAGCGATCACCGGCCGCGCGGCGATCCGGCCGACCGTGGTGGTGTCGGACAAGAATCGGTTACCGAGCGAAGTGCCCTCGCGTTCGAAGTGGAATGCTTTCGCGCGCAGCATCAAGTGCGGAAAATCCACGTTCCACGGATGCGGCGGCACGTACGGGCACTTGGTCTGGTAGCACAGGTCGCACAGATAACACTGCTCGACCACCTTGCCGTAATCGGCCTTGTCGACGCCGTCGATCTCCATCGTTTCCGATTCGTCGATCAGGTCGAACAGGGTGGGGAAGGCGTGGCACAGGCTGACGCAGCGGCGGCAGCCGTGGCAGATGTTGAAGATGCGCTCCATCTCCTTTTCGAGCGCGGCCTGATCGAGGAACTCCGGACCGTCCTGGCCCAGCGGATGACGGGTCGGGGCTTCGAGGTTGCCTTCGCGACTGCCGCTCAAGTCACTGCTCATTCGCCGGTTTCCTCGCGAGTTTTGCGGCGGTCGGTTCCGGTAGGTCCAGGATGCCCACCATCTCATCCACATTCGCATGCCGGTTGGCTGATCCCCGATTTGCTCTGGGGCAAACCCAACGTCATCTGGCGTGGCCGCAGCGTGATGCAAGAAAACGGCGAGATGCTCTGCCTTTGTTGCCGGTAATCCGTCGCCTGTTCCCTTGCGCTGTCGCTGTTGGGCTTCGCATACGCTCAGCCCAACCTGCATGTGCTGCGGCCCGTGGCCTGCTGCCATAGCTTCGGTTGAATCCGCGCCTTTTGCGGATGAAGCCCAAGATGATGGTTCGGAATTGTTGGGCTTCGCGAGAAGCCGTTCAGCCCAATCTACACATCCTTGCTGCGGCTGAAAGGCAGCGGGTTTCGACGTTGGGCTTCGCTTGCGCTCGGCTCAACCCGCCTGGTTTTGCCAAAACGAAAGAGGCCCGCTTGCGAAGCGAGCGAGCCTGTCCATCAGCCCAACTCGTTCAATGCCTTGGTGAAGCGGTTCGCGTGCGAACGTTCGGCCTTTGCGAGCGTCTCGAACCAATCCGCGATTTCCTCGAAGCCTTCGTCGCGCGCGGACTTGGCCATGCCCGGATACATGTCGGTGTATTCGTGGGTTTCGCCCGCGATCGCGCTCTTGAGGTTGGCGTGGGTTTCGCCGAACGGCAGGCCGGTGGCGGGATCGCCCACGTTTTCCAGGTATTCCAGGTGGCCATGTGCGTGGCCGGTTTCGCCTTCCGCGGTGGAGCGGAACACGGCCGACACGTCGTTGTAACCCTCGACGTCGGCCTTGGACGCGAAGTACAGGTAACGGCGGTTGGCCATCGATTCACCGGCGAAGGCGTCTTTCAGATTCTGCTCGGTCTTGGAGTCTTTCAGGTTTGCCATCTTCTTTACCTCTCGAGTGGTGAACGTGCGCGGCCTGATGCCGGTCAGATGACCGTAGCGCGGTCGGTGTGTGAAATGAAATTGATTGATTCGATGGACGCAATAGCCTGTGGCTATCGACTCCGTGCTTTGGATGACTGTTCCAGTCTTCGCGGGCTGGAAGGGCAGCAATCGACAACTGATTCCAACGAAGCAGCGCTCATTGGATGACCGCCCAAACTATCTATGCAGGTCGCCCGCCGCTTCCGGCTGATAGTGGATCGCGGTCACCTTCAGTCGGTGCGTCTTGCCGGCCTGGCCGGGCCAGTCGATGCTCTGGCCCACCCGCAAGCCCAGCAGCGCGCTGCCGACCGGCGCCAGCACGGAAATTTTTCCCGCATCGGCGTCGGCGTCCTTTGGATACACCAGCGTCAACGTGTGGTGCTTGCCGTTGGACTCGTCCACGCAATCGGCCGACGAATTCATGCTGACGACGTCGTGCGGCATCTGCGCGGGCTCGACAATGTCGGCGCGATCGAATTCCTCGCGCAGGCGCGTCGCCACAGATGAGTCACGCAGTGCCGGCGCATCGAGCAAACGCTCGATGCGCTCCACGTCCAGCCTTGAAAGGGTGATCGACATTTTCTTTTCCATGTCAGTGGTTCACGCGGGCCCTGCCAGCAACATACCGACTGCGCGCCGGTTTCTCAATGGGTCGCGTTTCGGTGATGGGCAGAGTCGCCGGGTCGAGCAGGGCAGGCGGAAGCTGTTTGAAAATCGTCGAGAGCGCCAGCAGGAATTCGTGCATCGCCGAACTCTTGCGCCAGAACATCGCGATCCGACGGCTGGGCGCGTGACCCCGAAACGGGGTGAGGTGAACGTTGCTGGTGTGCGCGATCGGTGGCTGCACTGCCAGCACCGGCAGCAGGGTCACGCCGACGTTGGCCGCGACCATCTGCCGCAGGGTTTCCAGGCTGGTCGCGCGAAAGCCGTGCCTCTCGTCGGCACCGGACATCCGGCAGACTTCCAGCGCCTGATCGCGCAGGCAGTGGCCGTCTTCCAGCAGCAGCAAATGCTGGTCTTCGAGATCGGCCAGCTTCAGCAGCCGGCGCCCGGCCAGCGGGTGCGCGTCGGGCGCGGCCAGCAGGAACGGTTCCTCGAACAGAAACTCCGCGTGCAGGGTGTCGTCGTGCACAGGCAGCGCCAGGATTGCCGCATCCAGCTTGCCCTCGCGCAGCCGCTGCAACAGTTCGGGCGTTTTTTCCTCGACCAGCAGCAGCTCCAGGCGCGGGAAACGCTCGCGGATCGCACCCATCACGTGCGGCAGCAGGTACGGCCCCAGTGTGGGAAAGATGCCCAGCGTCAGGGTGCCGGCTTCCGGGTCGCGATCGCGGTGCGCGATGCGCTTGATCTGTTCGATTTCGTTCAGCACTTCGCGCGCGCGCGCGACGATCTGCTGGCCGGCTTCGGTCAGCAATACCTTGCGCGGCGTGCGTTCGACCAGCGTCACGCCCAATTCCTCTTCCAGTTTCTTGATCTGGGTGGAAAGGGTCGGCTGGCTCACGAAGCTGGCTTCAGCGGCGTGGCCGAAATGCCTGTGATCGGCGAGGGCGACCAGATAGTGGAGGTCACGGAGATTCATATTGTGTGCGTTCGTCCTGAACACGGCCTCATTGAACAGGTGGTGAGCTGGGCTGCTTTCGGATCCCGTTGCACCAGAACGGCCATCCTTGGCCTGACTTTCCACGAAAAACCGCTGCGGCTCATATGCAATATATATAGCCTATCGTATGGATTGCAACAATCAATTTGATTTATGGTTGGGCGGGACCTATCTTGGATGGTGAACGGCGGAGGACGCCGTCTGTCAAACCTGTTCGACCACAAGGAGATTTGCATGCTTACTGTCGGCAACAACTTCCCGCACTTCAATCTAAAGGCCACCGTGTCCATCGAAAGCCTGGACAAGGCCTTCACCGACATCGACAACAACACCTACAAGGGCAAGTGGACGTGCGTGTTCTTCTACCCGAAGGACTTCACCTTCGTTTGCCCCACCGAGATCAAGGGCTTCGCCGATCTCGACGCGCAGTTCAAGGATCGCGATTGCCAGATCCTCGCCGCCAGCACCGACTCGGAATTCGTGCACATGGCGTGGCGCAAGGACCACAAGGATTTGCGTGACCTGCCGTTCCCGATGCTGGCCGACATCAACAAGGACTTGACCCGTGCGCTCGGCATCCTGGACGACGAGGGCGTCGCCAAGCGCGCCGCGTTCCTGGTCGATCCGGAAGGCGTGATCCGCTTCGTGTATGTCACGGAAGGTTCGGTCGGCCGCAATCCGTCGGAAGTGCTGCGCGTCCTCGACGCTTTGCAGACCGACGAGCTTTGCCCCTGCAACTGGAACAAGGGCGAAGAAACCCTGAAGGCCGCGTAAGGCGTTCGTGTGCAGCCAGCGCCGATTCCCCCTCCATCGGCGCGGCGCCCAAGGCGGCGGGAGCGATCCCGCCGCCACTTTCACCTGATCCCGGAGAACAATCATGAGTCTTGACCGCATCAAGTCCGGCCTGCCCGACTATGCCAAGGACCTTCGCCTCAACCTCGAATCGGTGCTGAGCGAGGGCGGCGCGCCGGGTCTTTCACAGAAGCAGATCGCGATCGTCGCACTGGCGTCCGCGGTGGCAGCGCGGCACGCGCCGCTGACGGAAGCCATCGCGCAATTCGCCTCGCAACATGCCGACGAGAAGGAACTCGATGGCGCGCGCACCGCCGCCGCGCTGATGGGCATGACCAACATTTATTACCGCTTCCTGCATCTCGTCGAGAACGACGAGTACGGGACGCTGCGCGCCGGCCTGCGGATGAATGCGATGGCCAATCCCGGCGGCGACAAGGTCGATTTCGATCTCGCCTCGGTGGCCGTGTCCGCCATCAACGGCTGCGGCAGTTGCGTGGCCTCGCACGAAAGGACGCTGCGCAAGCACGACGTTTCTGCGCAGGCGGTGCAGAGTGCCGCGCGCATAGCGGCCGTGATCCACGCGGTCGCGGTGGTGCTGGAGCAACAGGACGCCGCGCGCCAGGTTTCGACGCGCGAAGCGGCCTGATCAGCCGTTGCTTCGACGCTTGCGGGCCCGGCGCGAAGGCGCCGGACCCGCCGGTTCGGGCGAAGGCGAAGGCCCGCTGAAGCCGATGAACTGCTGGCGCATCGCGGTGATCTGTTCGATGCGTTCGTACACTGCATCGCTGCCGCGCGCGCGGATTACGGCGCCCAGCAACACGTTGAACAGCGCGCCGAATGCGGTGAAGCTGTGCCACGCGCGCTGCGGCTGGATGGGCAGCATCAGTACGTGTGGCGTCAATTGGCGCGCCCAGTAGCATTCGGAGTCGGTGAGGATCACGAGCGGAATGCGGCGTGACGCGACTTCTTCGGCGAGGATCCTGAAATGCCGCGAATAGCGGCGCTCGTCGATCAACACCACGCAGCTTTTTTCGGTCGAATCGATCAGCACGTCGGTGTAGGCGCCGTCCACGCCCGACGCGAACGCGACGTGCGGGCGGATCTGTTGCAGCAAGGTCGCGAACATCAGCCCGAGAAAACGGCCGAGCTGGAAACTGGCCACGGAAACCCGGTCCGCCGAAACCAGCAAGCGCACGATGGCTTTCCATTCCTCGCCGCGGGCCAGTGCATGGGTCGCCGACACCGCGCGGATGTCGGCTTCGAGATTTTCGTCGCGGGCGTCTGGTCCCTCCGCGGGCGCCGGGCTGTGGTAGTACTTCAGCCAGGTCGTGTCGCCGCGCAATTCTTCCTTCATTTCGGCTACGCCCGCGTAGCCGAGCTTGCGCAGGAAACGTCCGACGGTCATCGCGCTGACGCCGACGCGCTGGCCCAGCGACGCCGCGGTTTCGAATGGCAAGCCGCTGAGGTTCTGCACCAGGTAACCCGCGATACGTTGCTCGGATGCCGTGAACGTGTGCCAGCGGCTCTTGAGTTTTTTCTTGAGGTCCTGGGTCATCGTGGTGCGATTATCCGGCAACAGCGCAGCAGTCGTGCGCCATCAGGCCGCCGCCGGTAGCCCGCCTCCCCAGAGTTCTTCCGGACACCAGATCATGCCGTCCTGGTAGCGCGCGCCGGGCGAACAGTCTTCGCGCAGGTACAACGGTCCGTCCAGGTCGACCACCGCGCATTGTTGTCCGAGCACGAATGCCGGCGCCATCGCCAGCGACGAGCCGGACATGTTGCCGACCATCAGGTCGAATCCCATCGCGCGCGCCTGGCTCGCCATCGACAAGGCTTCGGTGAGGCCGCCGCATTTGTCGAGCTTGATGTTGATGACGTCGACGCGGTCGGCGAGGCGCGCGAGATCGGTG
>JAICIW010000169.1 GCA_025928735.1 Rhodanobacteraceae bacterium
GCTCATCACGCCTTCGAGTCCCGCCTCGCACGCGCGCTGGTAGGCGAGCGTGCCGTTGCCGCGAAGAAAACCCGAAACCACCAGCGGGCTCGTGGCTGGGTCAGTAGGATCGAGCAGGCGCGACAACGCCGCCTTGCGTTCAAGCAGCGGCGCATCGCGCAGGTCGTCGCCGTTCAACGCAAGCAGATCGAACACCGCGTAGCGCACGGCTTGTGCTTGCGCACGGTTGAACTCCTTCTGCAGCAGGTCGAAGCGGCTGCGCCCGTGTTCGTCGAACACCACCAGCTCGCCGTCCAGCACGCAGTTGCGGCAGTCCAAGCCGAGGATCGCGTCCGCGATCGCGGGAAGCTTTTCGGTCCAGTCAAGACGGTTGCGCGACAATAGTTGCAGCTCGCGCCCGTCTCGCCACGCCAGCATCCGGTAGCCGTCGTATTTCACCTCGTGCAGCCAGTCTTCGCCTTGGGGCGCGCGCTGGTGCAGGCGCGCGAGTTCGAACTCGAACTGGTCAGGCGCGCGCAGCGAAGGTGTTTTCGTTTCGCGCGGAGAACGTTTCGCACGCGATGGCGTTTCGATGTGATGGTCCGCCTTCCATTCGGACAGCGGTGTGTCGTCGGCCACGTCCTCGGGCACCACGAATTCGTCGTCGCCCTTGATCAGCAGCCACTGCGGCTTGCCTGCCTGCATCCGGGTGCGCACCAGCGACCAGCGGCCGCGCAAACGTGAGCCGTGCAATTCGAAACGCAAATGGCCCTTGTCGATCTGCTGCGCGGCGGAGCCCTCGGTGCTCCACGTGCCTTCGTCCCAGATCGCCACGGTGCCGGCGCCATAGTGGCCTTCCGGAATCGTGCCCTCGAACGAGCCGTAGCTCAGCGGATGGTCTTCGACTTCCACCGCCAGATGCTTGATCGATGGATCGCGCGAAGGTCCCTTCGGCACTGCCCAACTGCGCAACACGCCGCCGACTTGCAGGCGCAGGTCGAAATGCCGGCGGCGCGCGTGATGCAGGTGGATTACGAATTGGCGCCCCGCCGGAGCGTGCGAACGTCGCCCGCGCGGCGTCGCGGCCGGTTCCGGCGTGTGTTCGAAATGGCGCTTGCGCCGATAGGTCGCAAGCCGCGGGTTACGGCGTCCTGCCATCCCGTGGAGCCTATCAGCATGATGTCCATTTCAGGTGAACGCCGCTGCACCCGGAATTGACGCGGTGTAGATGTGCGGCTGCCTATGCTGCGCTCGCTCAACAGGAGCGCCAACAATAAAAGGAGGAAGCCATGGATCGGGCAAATCTTCTGGACATGCTCGCCGTGATGGATGAGGAACGCCGTTTCAACGAGGCTGCCGCCTTGGTGGCATGGCGGCCGGCCCAGCGTGAAACCTTCGCGCGCAAGGCCCGGCAGGGCGCGGCGGCGGTGTGCATGATTCGCCGCGAACTGGCGAGCGCCCACAGCAACCACTCGACCAGGCGCATCGACGCCTGCATCGAGCGGCTGCTGGAAACCCAGATCGACACGGGCCGCACCGCCTCCGCATCGCTGGATGCGCGCCCCGCCTGGTAAGCGGGTAGCGCACGGCGCGCGCTTGCGAAAAGTTTTCGCTGGCGCGAGGCGATGCGCTGTCCCATCCGGCTGATCGCGCGCATCGGCCATGCCAAAAACCGGAACCGCCACGCGCGCGCATCGACGTCAGGTCCGGCGCGCGCGCATGCGCAAGTTGCGTCATGCGAGCGATTGTGAACCCGGCATCATCCGTCGCCGCGTGGGACGCGGCTTTGTTTATCTCAACGCCAAAGGCGCGCGCGTGCGTGATGAAGCGACGCTGGCGCGCATCCGGGCACTGGCGATTCCGCCCGCGTACGTGGACGTCTGGATCTGCGCCGATCGGCGCGGTCATCTGCAGGCCACCGCACGCGACGCGCGCGGGCGCAAGCAATACCGCTACCACGCAGCCTGGCAGCACAGCCGCGACGTCAAGAAGTACCGACGTTTGCTGCGCTTCGGCCAGCGATTGCCGACGTTGCGTGCGCGGCTGCGCCGCGACCGGCGCCTGGAAGGCCTGCCGCGCGACAAGGTGCTGGCGACGATGACCGCGGTGATGGTGGCCACCTCGATCCGCATCGGCAATGCCGAGTACGCGCGGACCAATCATTCGTATGGCTTGACGACGTTGCGCGCGCGGCACGTGACCTTCGGTCGCGACGGCACCGCGACATTGCGCTTCCCCGGCAAGAGCGGACAAAAGCGCGAAGCCGTGTTGACCGATCGCCGGCTGGTCAGGATGGTGCGCCGTTGCAGCCGCCTGCCGGGAACCGCGCTGTTCCAGTACGACGAAGAGGGCGTGCATCGGCGCGCGACTGCAGCGCAATTGAATGAATACCTGCGCGACATCCTCGGCGAGCGGTTCAGCGCCAAGGATTTCCGCACGTGGGCCGGCACGCTGACGGTGATCGCCTGTCTTGCGCGGACGCCGCTGCCGACGCGTGGCGGCGAACGCGCGAAACGCGCGGCGGTGCGTCAAGCCATCGTGGCCGCTGCCGAAGAACTCGGCAACACCCCGGCGGTCGCGCGCAAATCCTATGTATGTCCGCAGGTCGTGACCGGCTGGCAAAGCGGCGACCTGCATCGCCGCGTGCCGTCGGAACTGGTTGCACACCCGCGGCGACTGGAGAAGGCGGCCATCCGCTTCCTCAAACATTGCCTCGATACGTGACCGTGTGCCTCGCGGCGCCAAAGGAGAACCACGTGACGAAACTCGACAAGCCATTGCGACGTGAAATCGAGATCGATTCCAGGCCCTACACGCTGCTTCTGGGTCCATACAAATTGAAGCTGACACCGAAAGGGCGCCGGCAGGGCATCGAGGTGCCGTGGCCGGCGCTGCTGGCGATCACCGAACGCGAGCAAACAAAACTTGCACCCGTCGCGCCGCTGGCCTGAGTGGATGATGCGTCGGCGGCACCAATTGCAAAAAATTTCCGGGTTGACCGCGCGTGACCGGTAACCAATTCCCGATCGCAAGTCGCGGTTCACCTCGTTGAATGGCGCAAGCGCCCGAGCGCCTGAACGCGCGAACGCATGGCCGGCTGCGTCCTTCGAAGCTGATTCGGGGGGTTGGCTTCAGGTCGAGTTTGCGGTCGGCACGCATCTTGCTCCCAGCCGTCGACTGCGGCGGACATACAAGGAGCATCTGGAATGGATGCCATGGAAAGGGATGCATAGCTGCTGGCGCGCCGCCGTAGTGCGGTCGTCAGCGCGGCGGAACCCACGACGGCAACGCTGCAAACAACGCATGTTGGAAGCGGGTTGCGAACAGGCGTTGGATTCGCTTCTGCGTTGTATGCGGAAGGCGGTCGGCTGATGGTCGCGGACGACCATCGGGACATTTCGCCATGAGCGCGACCGGTGAGGCCGCCGTCGTGCAGCCTTGGCCGCGCAGATCGACTGCCGCCAAGCCACGCCTTGGTTTCGTGGGCCTCGGCTGGATCGGTCGTGCGCGAATGGAGGCACTTGTCGACGCGCAAGTCGCGGACGTGGTTGCGGTGGCCGACGTCGATCCGGCACTCGCCGAGGAAGCCGCGCAAGTGAGCGACGCGCGTGCGTACGAATCGCTGGATGTGCTGCTGGAACAGCGCCTTGACGGCGTGGTGATCGCGACACCCAGTGCGCTGCACGCCGCGCATGCGATGGCCGCGTTGGAGCACGAGCAGGCGGTGTTCTGCCAGAAACCGCTGGCACGCACCGCCGCGGAAGCAGCGCAAGTGGTGGCCATGGCGCACGCCCACGACCGCCTGCTGGGCGTGGATTTCAACTATCGCTGCATGACCGGCATCGCGGCGCTGCGCGAACAGATTCGCGCCGGCGACCTGGGTGACTTGTACGCCATCGACCTGACGTTCCACAACGCCTATGGCCCCGGCAAGGCGTGGTTCTACGACGTCACCCAGTCGGGCGGTGGATGCGTGATGGACCTCGGTGTGCATCTGATCGATCTTGCGATGTGGGTGACCGGTCGCGCGCGGGTGGATGCGGTGGATGCGAATCTGTACCAGCAGGGCAAGCGCCTGCTGCCGCCGATCACGGCACCGGAGGATTACGCGAGCGTGCATTACCGCCTCGACGACGGTACCAACGTGCGGCTGACCTGTTCGTGGCGGCTGCCGGCAGGGGCGGACGCCGTGATCGAGGCTTCGTTCTACGGCACCCGCGGCGGCGCTTCGCTGCGCAACGTGCGCGGATCGTTCCATGACTTCACGGTCGATCGCCACGACGGCACCAGGACACATCGTCTCGCCGGGCCGCCGGACGCGTGGGATGGTCGCGCACTGGTGGACTGGGTGCGCAAGCTGGCGCGCGATGATCGTTTCGATCCCGAGGCGCGTCGGTTCGTCGACGTCGCCGCGATCGTGGACCGCATCTACGGACGCTGATTTGATCGCCGGCGCCCGAGCATGCCTGCGTTCCGCGGGTTTCCGCGAGCGCATCGCGCGCGTGCGATGGATCAATCGCTGGAAAGCCAGCCCCGCCATTTGAAGATGCCGAGCGGGATCAGCACGCTCAATGCGATCGCGCTGAGCGCCATCGCGTAACCCCACGGCTGCGACAGCTCCGGCATCGCCTTGAAGTTCATGCCCCAGATGCCGGCCAGCAGCAATGGTGGCACGGCCACCACCGACACTACCGTGAAAAGCTTCATCACGTTGTTCTGGTTGACGCTGATCATGCCCAGGATCGCATCGAGCAGAAACTGCAATTTCTCGGTGAGCTGTTCGTCGAATTGATCCAGCGCGTCGAGATCGTTGCGGATCATCGCGAGGCGCAATTTCGGTTCGTCCGGCAACCATTCGGGTTGCTTCTCGCACATGAACACCACGATCCGCATGATGCCGAGCAGGGCGCCGCGGCTGCGGGCCAGTCGCGCCTCCAGCTTGCCGACGTGCACCAGCCAGCGGCGCAGGTGCCGCGTTTCGGTCAGTCGTTCGTTGAAAACGTGCGTGGAAAGCTTGGCGACGTCGCCACCGATTTTTTCCATGCTCTGCGCGGTGCGTTCGGTCATGGTTTCCAGCAACTCGGCGAACGCGCTGGCCGCGCCCCCGTGCGCCTGGTCTTCATGCCACTCGCCGGCCGCGATGTCGAAGGTCGGCGAGGGCGCGTAGCGTTGGGTCACCAGCACTTTCGGTGTCAACACCATTGACACCGGCGTGGCGGAAACGCTGTCATCCACGTCGGCGAATCGCGAAATCTGCAGGAACACGGATTGTTCGCTGCTGCGGTTGCGCCCGGCAAGCCCGATCCCGACGATGTCCTTGCGATCCGGAAGCTTCAGCTTTGCCACTTCCTCGCAAGCCTTGACTTCGGTGGCGTCCGGCTCGCAGAGGTCGAGCCACGCGGCATTGTCAGGAACGGGATTCCCGTGCAGCCAGACCACGGGATGCGTTTCGCCATTGGCATGGATGGTCAGCATGGGTATCGGTCTCCCGGTGTCAGTGCCCAGGGCAGGGGTAATGGGCACACGTGGTGCGCGCGCCGTCCAAGTGTCGCAGAAGCGCTGCCAACGGTGCGTGTGCATCAACCGCTGCAGCCGGTCCTGCTTGACGCCTTGCCCGCACATGAACGGCTTCACGCATGCTTCATTGGCCGCCGCGCAAGATCCTCGTTCGTCGCAACGAA
>JAICIW010000097.1 GCA_025928735.1 Rhodanobacteraceae bacterium
AAGAAGCCGGCTGCTACCTATCCTCTTCGCCTATTGATCCGTGCACGCCGCGGCGCGCTGGCGCAGCAGTTCCGATTCGCGGGCGTTGCCGGTGAGCGTCGCTGCGCGTTCGAATTCCGACCGCGCCTCATCCAGACGCCCGAGTTTGAACAGCAAGTCACCGCGTACGCTCGGCAACAGGTGGTAGCCGGCCAGCGCGCGTTCCTTCTGCAACGCGTCGACCAGTTGCAAGCCGGCCTCCGGGCCCTCGGCCATCGACACCGCGACGGCGCGATTCAATTCGACCACCGGTGACGGCGCAACTTTCGCAAGGCGCGCGTACAGCGATGCGATCCGCACCCAGTCGGTGTTCTTCGCATGCAGCGCGCGTACATGGCAGGCGGCGATCGCGGCCTGCAGTGCGTAGTTGCCGTCCGCGCCGTCGAGTTGCTCCGCGCGTTCCAGTGATGCAAGGCCACGCCGGATCAACAAGCGATCCCAGCGCGAGCGGTCCTGGTCCAGAAGCAGGATCGGCGTGCCATCGGCCGCGGTGCGCGCGTGCAGGCGTGACGCCTGGATTTCCATCAAGGCGACCAGCCCATGCACTTCCGGCTCGCGCGGAGCGAGGCCTGCCAGCACGCGGCCGAGGCGCATGGCTTCTTCGCACAACGCGGGTCGCGCCCAGTCCTCGCCCGCGGTGGCGGTGTAGCCTTCGTTGAAGATCAGGTAGATCACTTCCAGCACCGCGGCGAGTCGCGGCGCGAGGTCTTCGCCACGCGGCACCTCGAACGGCACCCGTTTTTCGGCGAGCGTGCGCTTGGCGCGCACGATGCGCTGCGCGACCGTGGGTTCGGGCACCAGGAACGCGCGCGCGATTTCCGGCGTGGTCAGGCCGCCCAGCATGCGCAAGGTCAGCGCGACCTGCATGTCGCGGGTGAGCGCGGGATGGCAGGCGGTGAAGATCAGCCGCAGCAGATCGTCGCCGATGTCGTCATCCAGCGCGTCCGCATGGTCGGGAGCATGCGCCATCGCTTCGGTCTCGAGTTCGTATTCGAGCGCAGCCTGCTTGTCGTCGCGCATCCGGTTGTGGCGCAGCTGATCGATCGCACGGCGCTTGGCGGTGGTCATCAGCCACGCGCCCGGATTGTCGGGCACGCCATCGGTGGGCCAGCGTTCCAGTGCGACGACCAGCGCTTCCTGAGCCAGATCCTCGGCCTGCCCGACGTCACGCAACATCCGAGCCAGCCCGGCGATCAGGCGCGGCGCCTCGATCTTCCAGACCGTTTCGATGGTGCGGTGGGTGTCGGCCGTCATCATGACGGCCGATCACAACAGCCCTTCGGGTCCGGCGCAAGCGCTTCACGCGGCTGCGTTCAGGCCTTCGCGATCCTCTCGCGCAGGCTGGCCTCGTGCTCGCGGACTTCGGGCGTTGCGGCGTCACCGAAATCATCCATTTCGGCCACCGGACGCAACTCGATTTCCATGCCCCCGTCGAACAACGGCGCGCGCTTGATCCACTCGATCGCCTCCTCCATCGAGCGCACCTGCCACAGCCAGAAACCGGCGATCAATTCCCTGGTTTCCGCGAACGGCCCGTCGATCACCGTGCGCTGTTTACCCTCGAAGCGTACCCGTGCACCTTTCGAGCTGGGGCGCAAGCCCTCGCCCATCAGCATCACGCCGGCCTCGACCAGCTTTTCGTTGAACTTGCCCATCTCGGCCAATTCCTTCGCATCCGGCATGCCGCCGGCTTCCGATTCTTCGCTCGCCTTGACGATCACCAGTACGCGCATGACTTGTCTCCAGTGCCCCGGCGATCCGCCGGTTTCATGTTGGCGACGAATAACGCCGGCCTGATTCGACATTCGCACTTTTCATTGACCGGCATCAGGGCGGCCATGACGCGGCAGGTTCAGCATGAGAGGATTGCCGAACACTCCAGACACCATGGCCACCATGCAAGCCACCGTGAACGCACCCGCCCCGCCGTTGCATCCTTTCCGGCCGCTGTTCTTCTGCGCGGCGCTGGCGGCGAGCCTGGGGATGCTGGCGTGGGGCGCATTCCTGCATTACGGCTGGCTGCCTTCCGCCGCGCTGCAGAATCCGTTCTACTGGCATGCGCACGTGATGCTGTTCGGCTTCGCGAGTGCGCTGGTGGGTGGATTCCTGCTGACCGCTTCGGCCAACTGGACCGGCATCGCCACCACCACGCGGCGCGGTCTGCTGCTGCTGACCGCGACCTGGGTGGTCGCGCGCGTGCTGCTGCTGACGCCGCTGCCGTTCTGGATCGGCGCGCTGTTCGACGTCGGATACCTGTTCGGGCTGGTGTTCCTGGTTGGACGCGTGCTGTGGCTGTCGCGCAACAAGCGCAATGCGTTCCTGATCGGCATCCTGCTGTTCTACGCCGGGCTGGACATCGCCTTCTACGCGGGCGTGCTGGCCGGCGACGCCACCGTGCCGACGCGCGCGCTGATCGGCGTGGTCGATCTCTTGATGGTGCTGATGCTGGCGATCGGCGGACGGGTGATTCCGTTTTTCACCGGGCGCAGACTCCCGGGTCACACGGCATGGACGAACAAGTACGTGATCTACGCGTTAAACGGCGGCGGCGCACTGGTGTTGCTGTGCGGCCTCGCCGGTGCGCCGGGATTCGCGCGCGGCGTCCTGATGCTGGTGGTGGCGGCGCTTGCGTTCATTCGTCTGGTCGGCTGGCGTGGCTGGCGCACCTGGCGCGAGCCGATGCTGTGGGTGCTGCACCTGGGTTATCTGTGGCTGGCGATCGGGCTTGCCGTTCGCGGCGTCGCGTTGGTTGGCATCACCACGATGCCCGAGATCGACACCCTGCACGGCATCACCGTGGGTGCGTTGGGCACACTGTCGCTGGCGATGATGACGCGCGTGGCGCAGGGCCACAGCAGCGTACCGATCCAGTCGAACGCGGCACTCACGCTGATGTTCGTGCTGCCGACCGTGGCCGCCGCGCTGCGGCTTTGCATCAACACGCCGCACGGCTGGCTGTGGGCAGCGCTCGCATGGTTTGTCGCGTACGCGATTTATCTCATCGTGATCGGTCCGCTGCTCGTGCGCGGGCGCGTCGCTGCAGCCTCGCACTGAGCTTGCCCATCGCGGGCGAATGGTGTCATCGTCCAGGCATCCGCCCGGTCCCATTTCCGGGAACGCTCGGAGTGCGGCCATGCAGAAACCAGGTTTTTCAATGGCTTTGCGTACATTATTCGCGTTGCTGGCGATGCCCGCTGTGGCAGCATGCGCCCCTGTCACGAACAACGGCGTCGTGGCGCATGCCGCGGTGCCCGCTCCCAGGATCGACGCGCCCCTTGCGAACCACTCCGGCAAGACCACCACAGTGCTGGCCGGCGGCTGCTTCTGGGGCATGCAATGGGTGTTCGAACACGTGCCCGGCGTCACCAACGTGACCTCCGGCTATTCGGGCGGCGTCGCCGCAACCGCCAGTTACGGCCGGGTCAGCGAAGGCGATACCGGCCACGCCGAAGCGGTACGGATCGCCTACGACCCCTCGAAGGTCACCTACGGGCAATTGTTGCGCGTGTATTTTTCCGTGGCGACGAACCCGACCGAGTTGAACCGCCAGGGTCCCGACACCGGCACGCAGTATCGTGGCGTGATCTTCTACGCCACTCCCGAACAGCAAAGGATCGCGGGGGACTACATCGCGCAACTCGGTGCCGCGCACGCGTTTGCGGCGCCGATCGTGACGCAGGTCGTGCCGCTCTATGCGTTCTACCCCGCCGAGGATTACCACCAGGATTACGCACGCCTGCACCCGGACGCGCTCTACATCGCCATCAACGACGCGCCCAAGGTCGCGGCGCTGCAGCGCGCGCTGCCGAAACTGTATCGCGCGCAGCCGGTGATCTGGCACGCCGAGCACCCGACCACGATCATGGTGGACATGCACTGAAACTCGTGGAAGCATCAGCGCTCGCAACATGGACGTTGCCGCTGTACGGGCGGGCACGGCACGTCGCCGTACGAACAGAACACGCAGCAGTCGCCGGGCTTCGGGCGCAGCATCGCGCCGCAGCCCGCACATTCGTGGAAGAACGCGCAGGCATCCTCGGGCATGGACTCCACGCTGCGGCGCCCGCAATGCGGACAGGTCAGCGCGGATTGTCGGACGGGTTCAGTCGTCGTCGAGCGTACCGTCATGGCGGGTTCCATCGTTGCATTGCTCAGTTGTTGCCGCGCACCGCGATCCAGAACGGCAGTTTCCCTTGCGTGTCGATCTGCCGCACGACTTCGAGCGTATGGGTGTCGATGACCGCCACCTTGTTGGTGGCCGTGACATCCACGTACAACCAGCGGCCGTCGCGACTGGCCCTGACGCCGTGCGGGCCTTGCCCGACTTCGATTTGCTTGACGATCTTGAACGTCGCGGGATCGATCACGTCCACCGCGTGGCCGGCAATGCCGCCCGTGACCACATAACGTCCGCCCGGGATCACGTCGATGCCCGCGTGACCGGGCGCCACCGGGATCACCGCCAGTTCCTTGCGCGTCTTGAGGTCCACCGCGGCGACGCTGCCGGTCAGGTCGCGCACCCACAGCACCCGGCCATCGTCGGAAAGATCGAGGTTGTGCGGGCCGTGCACGCCGGGCACCGCGATCTCGCCGGTCCTGGTGAGACTGCGCATGTCGAGCACGGCCACGCCCGTCCCGCCCTGCAAGCTGACGTAGGCGAGTTTGCCATCCGCGGTGAAGCGCGCGTTGTGCGGCGTCTTGCCGACCTTGATCGTCTTGACCGGCTTCAGCGCCTGCATGTCGATCACGGTGACCGAATCCGTGCCGGCGCTCACGGCCAGCCCGAAATGGCCATGCGGTCCGATTTCGACACCCTGCGGCACCGCGCCGACGGCAATCGTGGCGAGCTTCTTGCCGGTCTTCGCGTCGACAATGAAGGCGTTTTTCGTTGCCGCGCTGCTGACCAGCAGTTGCTTTCCGTCGGGGCTGATCGCGACATAGTGCGCGCTGTCGAGTTTGTCCCAACGGGTACCGCTCGGCAGCGACTCGACGCTGTCCGATCCTTGCAGGGTGACGTACACCGGCGACGGGAAATACTGCGCGCTGCCGGCAGCGGCACACGGCACAACCAGACACGCTGAAACGAAAGTGATGGTCGCGAATATTTTGCGCATGCGTATTCCTTGAACGCCGGGGATCGAGCCTCCTGCAGCAGACCGGCCCCGTCGCGGTTTTCTTGCATAGGTGCCGACATGCGGTGTCCTCGCCTTGGTCAGAACCAGATCCGGAATCCCGCGACGAATTGCAGATCATTGGCCGGTTCACCTTGCGCCCGCGCGTAATCGCGGCTGCGACCGAAGCGCTGCTGCCACACGACGCCGACGTACGGCGCGAATTCGCGTCGGATCTCGTAGCGCAGGCGCAAACCGGCTTCCATGTTCGACAATCCGGATCCAGCGCCACGCTGCGGATCATCGCGCCCGTTGAAATTGGCTTCCAGCGACGGCTGCAGGATCAGGCGCTGCGTGAAGCGCGCTTCGTATTCGAACGCCACGCGCGCGGCCGTGCGGCCACCCTGCCCCACGTACAAGGTCGCCTCCGTTTCAAACCAGTACGGCGCCGTGCCTTCGATGCCGAACGCGGCCCAGGTGCGGCCGGGCCCGATGCCGAAGTCGTGGCGCACGCCAAGTTGCGCGTCCCAGAACGGCGCGACCGCGTGCGCCCACAGCGCTTCGGTTCGCAGATCCTGCAGACGTCCGTCGGTCCGCTCGCCCTCGAACTTCAGCCACAGCTTGTCGAAGTTGCCCCCGTACCAGGCTTCGCCGTCGATCGCGATCGCATGGCTGCCGTCGCGCGCATGCACGTATTCGAATCGATCCAGCAGCAACATACCGATCGCCGGGTCGTCGTGCATGTCCATGCCCGGCATCGAACCGTGGCCGTAGCCGTCGGAATAATCGGGGCTGCGTGCTTCCGTCGCGGGCACGACTGTCGTGTGCGTGTCATGCGTGGCGTGCGATAAGTCCGCTGCAGCGGTCGGGGGCGGCGCAACGTTCGCGTGGCCTGCATGGTGCGCATGGTGCTGAGGCATGGACGCATCGGTCATGTCCTTGGGGTGCACGGTTTGCCGGGCTGAAGCCGGCCCGGCCATTGCCATCAGACACGCCAGCGCGCACGCCGCCGCGAGAGCGCCGATCCGCGCGTTCATGCCACCACCACTTCGCGGAACATGCCGGCTTCCATGTGGTAGAGCAGGTGGCAGTGGAACGCCCAGCGCCCGAGCGCGTCGGCCTTCACCCGGTACGCGACGCGTTGCGCCGGCTGCACATTCACGGTGTGCTTGCGCACCTGGAACTCACCGTCGGGCGATTCGACTTCGCTCCACATGCCGTGCAGGTGGATCGGATGGTTCATCATGGTGTCGTTGCAGAGCACCACCCGCAGATGCTCGCCATGGCGAAAGTGGATCGGTTTCGCTTTCGAGAAAATCACGCCGTCGAATGACCAGATGAAGCGTTCCATGCTGCCGTCAAGGTGCAGCTCGATTTCGCGCGTGACGGGTTCCGGATACAGCGAACCTCCCAGCGTGTGCAGGTGGGCGTAGGTCAGCACGCGCCGGCCATTGTCGCGGAGACCGGCGCCCGGATCGTCCAGGTTGATGCGCGGAAAATCGACGCGCATGTCCACGCCGGGATTGTTGAATTCGCTGCGCGCGTGGTTGGCGCGGATCGCGCCGGACATACTCCCCTCTCCCGCCGGGAGGGGCGGCCGCAGGCCGAGCGCGTGGCGCCGGGGTGAGGGTTCGGGCGAGTGCATCGCATCGTGGCTTTGCCGAACCCTCACTCGCCCTTCGGGCACCCTCTCCCGAGCGGAGAGGGGAACAGCATCGTGTTGCATGCCGTGCATCCCATGGTCGCCTTGGCCCGTCGCACCCATCATGTCGGCCATGGCCAGCATCGGCACCGGATCGAGCGGCGGCACTTCGGCTTCCATGCCCGGCCGTGGCGCCAGCGTGCCGCGCGCAAAGCCCGAGCGATCGATCGATTGCGCGAAGATCGTCCAGGCGCGATCTTCCTGCGGCTCGACGATCACGTCGTAGGTTTCCGCCGCGGCGATGCGGAACTCGTCGACCGCGACCGGTTCGACGTCCTGCCCATCGGCGGCGATGACCGTCAGTTTCAATCCCGGAATCCGCACATCGAAGTAACTGTTGGACGAGCCATTGATGAAACGCAGCCGCACCCGCTCGCCCGGCCGGAACAGGCCGGTCCAGTTGCCTGCCGGCGTCGTCCCGTTCATGAGGTATGTGTAGGCGAAACCGCCGACGTCGATCAGGTCGCGCGGGCTCATCCGCATCCGGTTCCACATCGCGCGTTCGCGCAGCGCGCCGGCGAGCCCGAGCTTCGACGCATCGCGCAGGAATTCGGGCACGGTCGGGTGGTTGACGTTGAAGTAGTCGCTGCGTTTTTTCAGGACCGCGAAGATGCGTTCCGGGTCCATGTCGGTCCA
>JAICIW010000127.1 GCA_025928735.1 Rhodanobacteraceae bacterium
CAGCAGGTTGTTCAACTTGCAGTCGTTGTGCGTGATGCGCCACGGCAGACCGGCGTCCAGCAAGCCTCGCCAGTGGCCCAGCTCGTCGCGGTAACCCAATGCACTTTCGCATTCGGATTGCGTCGTGGCGACGCGGCCTGCACGGTCGGCTTGCTTCGCGGCGAGGAAAGCGTCGAAGCGCGACACCGGATCGTGGAAGTGCGGAATCACTTCGCCGACATCGTTCGGGTCGACGCCGGACAGCGCGGCGGTGAATGCACCGAAGCCGCGGCCAGCTTCGAATACCAATGAAATATCGTCGGCCGTGTCGTGGGTGCGGGTATCGGGCACATGGGCGTACATGCGCCACCACGTTCCATCGGCAAGGATTGCGGCTGGCTCGCCCGCGAGCGTGGGCACCAGTTCCAGGACCGCGTAGTCGTAGCGTCCCGCGGCGCGTTCGCGGCCGAGATGCGCGGTGACCGTGTGGCAGTTGCGCATGACCTGCGCCGGATCGCGGAACACTTGCGTGTTGAGACATTGCAATACGCGCCGACGGCCGTCATCGGTGACCAACAGGGTACGGTTGATCAAGCCATTGCCGAGCGGCATGAACTGTGCGTCGGGGCTCAATCCCCACGCTGCGGCGAGCTCATTGCGCGTTGTGGCGCCGAGTGGAACGGCGCCGCTCATTCGCGCGACCAAAGCGGGGTCGGATACACGCCTGACCGGTGCAGGGCCGCCATCGCGGAGGCGACGCGAGCGCGATCATCGGAATAGGTCAGCCCCAGCCAGGGATCGCGAGTGGGCAGGACCGAGAGCTTCTGATGGGTCATCGTGAGGTGCGTCGCGATCGCATGCGGCAGGAAGTATTCGTCCTTCATGCCGGTGTGAGCCAGAAATTCACGCAACCCGCGTTCGAGTTCGGGAAGCAGATCGGGCAGTAGTCCCCAGCAGTTCAGCGACACGATGGTATCGGGAGCGAGCCGGGTGCGGGTCCCATCCGGCGCGTTGCCGGTGAGCGCGCCATCGCGGACAGCGATGTCGATGAATTCGGTGACGGTCACGAGGTGTTCCTCGGCATCGATCCTGCACACGCCGCGGTTGACGCCGCCGTGGCTCGAGAGGGTGGCATCGAGCCGATAGCCGACCATCGCTGGCCACGCGGCTTGGCGAAAATGGCCGGCCAGCAATTGGAATGCCTCACGCCCGTAGTAATCGTCGGCATTGATCACGGCGAACGGACCGTGCAGCAACGGCACGCAGCACCACAACGCGTGACCGGTCCCGAGCGGTTTGGTCCGACCGGCAGGTACGGCGCAGCCGTCAGGAATCATGTCGATGGTCTGCGCCACGAAGTGCAGCGCGGCGCGGCCTTGCAGATGCGGGGTCAGGCGTTGTTGCAGGGCATCGCGCAATGGCTCGCGGATTACCATCACGATTTGCATGAAGCCGGCCGCGATGGCGTCACGGATCGCATATTCGAGCAGCCATTCGTGGCTCGGGCCAATGCCCGCGATCTGCTTGATGTCGCCGTAACGGCTGCCGAGGCCGGCGGCGAGGATCACCAGCGTGGGTGCGTCCTTCGATACATTCACGGCGTGTTTCCGGCGGACGCCGCGGACGAGGGTGCGGCGGGCGTGAACGGCACCACGGAACCCGGCGCAAAGCCTTGTCGCCACTTCGCAAGTTGCGGCGCGATGTCGCGGCCGACCGAAATCTGCGGGTCGGACGGTTCGAAGCGATCGCGCTTTTCCCACGCCGCAACCTCTGCGCGCGCAAGCCGGAAGGCCTGCTGCAGGTTGGCGGTCTTGTTCAACGCATCGACCAGGAATGCATGCCCGAACCAGGTGAGCTCGGATTGCTCGCCGCAGCCGAACGACGAACGGTCGCTGCGCGCTGCGGTGATGATCATGGTGTCGGGATTTTGCAGTGGCGGGATGAAGCCGCCCGAGTAGCACGCGTTGACGATCACCACCTTGTACTTGAAAGCGTGCTCGTCGAGGATATCCGGCAAGTCAGCGGCGCCGATCTGGTCCAACGGCAACGGATCCATGTCGACGAGCAGCGTGTGGTCTTCGCTGCCGTGGGTCGTGAAATACAGCAGCAGGATGTCCTGCTTCGTGTCCATCTTCGCCGCGACCGCATCCAAGGCGCTTTCCAGGTTGGTCCAACTTGCCAGCGGACGTGTGGTCAACGCCGCGGGATTGTTTTCCAGCACCATTACGTGGCCGGCGGCGTCGAAGCGCTGTGCAAACAGTTTGTCGAAGTATTCGGCTTCGTTGCGGAACACGTTCTGGCTGCCGTCGCCCGCGAACACGATGGCGTAGAGGTTCACCTTGCCCGGCGTGCGCGGCTTCAGTTTTGCCGCCTCGCGATTCACCAGCGCAGGTTGCGCGTACAGCACCTGCTCGGGCGTCGGCGCGTCTTGCGGCCAGGCATCGTCCGGCAACAGCCCCGTGGAGGAATTATCGCCCGCGGTGGTTGCCGGCATCGGCGCAAACATGCGCGCCCCGTCGAGCGCATTGTCCTGATGCATGTGCGCGCGTCGCGCCTGCACTTCGTGCCAGCCGGCCATGGCGGCGGCACCGGCCAGGAACGTCAGGATCGGGAGCAGCACCCAGCCGGCACGTTTCATGCCAGCGTGATCGCGTCGAAGTCGGGAACGCAGCGGTGCGTGCCGGATGCGGAGCAGCGTTCCGGCGGCCTGCACAGTTGGATGGTCTGCATACCGGTGCCGCGCGCAGCGTCGAGCTCGGCGCCAATGTCGGACAGGAACGCGATCTCGGGCGACTGCAGCCCGATCGCGCTGGCGATGCGCAGATACGATCCGCGTTCGCGCTTGCCGCCAACTTCGGTGTCGAACCAGCCGTCGAAAAGCGATGCGAGATTGCCGGCGTCGGTATGTCCGAAGAACAGCTTCTGCGCGGCAACCGAGCCGGAGGAATAGACGAACAGCTGCAATCCGCGTGCCTTCCATTCGCGCAGCTTGGACGGCACCTCGGGATACACGTGTGCGCGGTAATCGCCGGCCTCGTATCCGGCCTTCCAGATCATGCCTTGCAGCGCTTTCAGCGGCGTGGCCTTGCGATCCTCGTCGATCCAGCGCAGCAACGTGTCGATCACGCGGCGCGAACGCGGATCATCGATGCCGGCTTCGCGCGCAGTGGCGTCGAGCCACCGGGTTACCTCGGGATCATCAGGATGGTTTTCGATGAAGCGGGGAAGTCGGGCGCGCGCATACGGAAACAACACATCCTTGACGAACGCGATCGAACTGGTCGTGCCCTCGATATCGGTGAGCACGGCGCGTGCGCCGGATGCGGTCACCTCGGTCATGCCGTGGCGCCACCCACGGGCGCTTCGATATGCGAGGAATAAGCGCTTTCGATTTCGCGCTTCACCTCGATCGGGTGCGCGATGCGCTCCAGCACCATCGCAGTTTCACCCCGTCCGGTGATTTCCACGTCGCCGTAGCCGAACACACGGCCCCAGAACGATTGCCGCAGGTCGACCGTCTCGATCGAAGCCAGCCGAAGTTCGGTGGTGTCGCGTGAAACGATGCCGAACTTGCGAACCACACGGCGGTTGGTGACGGCCTGCTCGATGCCGCGCAGCCACAGCCATTGGTAGCCCGCGATCAGGACGGCGAGCACCGCGGCCGCAAGCGCACCCCATGCGATCTGTGCAATCAGAAGCGCGACCACGGCGATGATCCCGAGCCCGATCACGATCCAGAAACGGATCCACATTGACCAGTGCAACCGGAAGATCGCCACGATGGTTTCGCCCGGCGCCAGCGACTTTTGCAGGTAGGACATGTGCGATCCGATGTACCCGGTCAAACGGCAAGAGGCGTCAGTCTGCAAGTGAACGCGGGCAATGCGAAGGCCTTGGCGTCGTTCGTCTTCATTGGCGGGGGCTTCGCTTTCAGTTTTCCAGCCGCGGGAAACGTTCGGCGAGGTCCTCGCCGGTGAATTTGGCTACCCAGCCTTCCGGATTGGTGAACAGGCGGATCGCGATGAAGTTCGGGTTGGGGCCCATGTCGAACCAGTGCCGGGTGCCGTCGGGTACGCCGATCAGATCGCCCTTCTCGCACAGCACGTCGTAGATACGCTCGCCGATGTGCAAGGTGAATTGGCCCTGGCCCGCCACGAAAAAACGCACCTCGTCTTCGGAGTGCGTGTGCTCGTTCAGGAATTTCTGTCGCAGCGCGTCCTTTTGCGGATGATCCGAAGCCAGTGAAATCACGTCCACCGCCGTGTAGCCCTGTTCTCTTTTCAGGCGTTGGATGTCGTCGTGATAGGCGGCGAGAACATCGTCCTGGCTCGCGCCCGGTGCGACGGGTTTGTTGGCTTCCCAGCGTTCGAACCGCACACCGACCTTGCCGAGCGTACGCGCGATCGCGTCGTGATCGAGTTCGGTGGCGAGCGGACGGGTGGGCTCACGCTGGTCGTACACGCGCAGGCGACTCATGGGATGCCTCCGAGGCGCTTCAAGTCGAGTTCGCAGGCCAGCAGGAATTCCAGCGCTTCGAGATGACGTCGCGCTTCCGGCATGCCGCGCCCCCAAGTGTAAAGCCCGTGGCCGTCGATGAGGTAGGCGTACAGGGGCCTGTCGCCATCCAGCCAGGCGTCGACCTGGGCTTCGATGTCCGCCATGTCCTGCGAGTTGGGGAACACCGGGACATCCAGGCGACTTTCATGCGAAGTGTAACCAGTGATGGCCTTCTGCAACTCCCAGCCGTGCAGCACAATCACGCCACGGTGCGCGAACAGGCGCGAGGCGACCGTCTGGTTGTGCGAATGGGTGTGCAGCACCGCGCCTGTTTTCGGTTGCCGGCGATAGATCTGGAGGTGCAGGGCGGTTTCGGCGGACGGGCGCAGCGAAGAGTCGAGCGGCTTGCCATCGAGTCCGACCGCCATCACGTCGTCGGGCGTGAGTGTCCCCTTGTCGCGGCCGGAGATCGTGACCGCGATCGTGGAGTCATCCATGCGCATCGAGAAGTTGCTGCTGGTAGCCGGTGTCCATCCATGCGCCGCGAGTTCGGCGCCCACGCGCGCGATTTCGGCGCCGCAGTTTCGCAGTGACTCGGTGGGTGGTGCGGGAACGGGCGCCATGCGCGAATGGAAGATGCTTTCGGGCGGCTGAATGTAACACGCGACTGCAAGGAAATTCGTGCCGGGAGCGCTGCGGCGGCGTAATATTGGGTGCAGTGTCCGCGAGTCTTCGATCACACAGGAGCATTCAGATGAGTGAAGAAACCGCCTCACCGCGCCGCCGGTTCCTCAAATTCGCGGGCGGCGCTGCCGCTGCATTGGTGTTGCTGGGTTCGCTGCCGCGTCGCGTATGGGCGGCACTTCCGCATTTGAGCGCTTCGAACAATGCGACAGCGAAGGCATTGCATTACGTCGAAGACGATACCAAGGCGCCGGCTCCGCACAAGCCGGGACAGGATTGTGCCAAATGCGTGCACTTTCAGGGCAAGGCGGGCGAGGCCTACGGCCCGTGCGCAATCTTCCCGGGTTTCGACGTCGCGGCCAAAGGTTGGTGTGCGGGGTTCCAGGCCAAAGGGTGACAAGCTGGCCACCCGTCGGTCGGCTTCGTCCGATCGGCGGGTGCTCGCGCGAGGCCGCATGATCACGGTTGGGCTGACGGGGAAGCGTTCACGCCGCTGACGGCCCAGTTCCGTTGCTTCTGCGGTTTGACGAATACCGAGACAACTTCCGGCAGCTTGTCCGTGATCGCGCGCTCAAGCCGTTCCACGCACAGCTCCACCTCGTGTCCGGTCAGATCGTCGCGAAAATCGATGCTCAGTGCGACGAATACCTGCCGTGGTCCGAGATGCACCGTGACCACGCCATTGGCGTGTTCCACGGCCGCGTCGCCGCGCGCGATCTGAAGGATCAGGCGTTCCATCTCCGGGGCCGCGGGCTCGCCCATCAGCAGGCCCTTGCTTTCGCGGGCGAGAAGGATCGCCGCGACGGCGAGGATCACGGAAATGCCCACCGAAGCGACGCCATCCAGCACCGGCATCGACAGGAACGAGGCGCCGGAAATGCCGAGGAAGGCCACGAGGATTCCGAGCAGCGCGGCGCTGTCCTCGAACAGCACCGTGAACACGCTTGGATCCTTGCTTTCATGGATTGCATCGAGGTAGTCGCGGTTGCCCTTGGTTCGGCGAAATTCCCGGAGCGCCACGAACCAGGAAGTGCCCTCGAACACCGCAGCCACACCCAGCACGACATAGGCGGTCATGAGGTCGGTCGCCGGCTCGGGGTGGAGGATGTGCGTGAACCCTTCGTAGAACGACACGCCTGCGCCCAGCGAGAACAGCAGCACGGCGACGATGAAGCTCCAGAAATAGAGTTCGCGCCCATAGCCGAAGGGATGGGTTCGATCCGGCGGTAGCTGCGACCTTTTGAGTCCGTACAGCAACAGTGCCTGATTGCCGGTGTCGACCAGCGAGTGCACGCCTTCCGACAGCATCGCCGAGCTGCCGGTCAGCATGGCGGCCACGAACTTGGTTATGGCGATCGCGAAATTGCCCGCCAGCGCCGCATAGACGACGATTTTCGATCCGGAGTGTGCTGCCATGAAGCCATCCGTTGCCGGCAGGAGATGCGCACCGCCGGCACGAGGT
Organism: Rhodanobacteraceae bacterium; assembly: GCA_025928735.1. Taxonomy (GTDB): domain Bacteria; phylum Pseudomonadota; class Gammaproteobacteria; order Xanthomonadales; family Rhodanobacteraceae; genus 66-474. Next base: position 6,623 of record JAICIW010000127.1, read on the forward strand.
GACGCGACGCTGGCCCGGTGATGCACGCGTGCCTGAAGATTAACGCGTCAGGCATTGATGCTTTCGTGAAGGCCGCGCATTGAAGCGCTGCGGTTGCCAAGGTGGCGGGATCACGTGATTGCGGCGCGTGCTCGCGCATC
>JAICIW010000035.1 GCA_025928735.1 Rhodanobacteraceae bacterium
CGATTCGGGCCGCGATCGTTCGCGGCGCGACAACTGCAGGATGTTCTCGATGATTTCGTTGACGCGTCCGCAGTGATTGTTGATGATCTCGACCATGCGCTGGTCGGCGTCGCCGATCGCGTCCGATTCGGCCAGCAGTTGCGCGGAATAGCGGATGGCCGCGAGTGGATTCCGGATTTCGTGCGCGATCGACGCCGACAGCCGGCCCAGCGTGGTCAGCGTCAACTGTTCGGCGCGCTGCGACACCAGCGAAGTGTCATCAAGAAAGATCAGCACGTACGAATCGTCGTGCGCGGACAGCCGCGTGAAGCGCGGGATGATTTCCGGCGCGCCTTCGGCCAGCGCCACGGCGGTGGCGTCGTGTTCATGGGCGGTGCGCCAGTGGTACAGGCGCCGTGAAAGCTCCGGCGCCACGGTGCCGAGGTCGCGCTGCTCGATGCCGGGATTGCCGACCAGCATCCACGCCGACTCGTTGATCTGCAGGATATGGTTGCCTTCGTCGACCAGCAGCACGCCGGTTTTCATGCGGCGGATGATCAGGTCGTTGACCTGCGCCAGGTTCGCAAGATCGCTGCCGCGCTGCTCGGCCAGCGCCTCGCTGGCGCGCATCTGGCTGCCCATCGCAAAACAGAATGCCGCGATCGCGAAATAGAACACGCCGAACAGACCGGCTTCCAGCAGCGGAGGTCCGATGTCGTTCGCGCCGTTCACCAGCAGCGCCTGCGCGATCATCGCCAGCGTCGCCAGTGTCGCGAACAAGGCGCCGAGCCGTGGCGACAGCAGCAGTGCGGCTGCCCCGACGTTGATCACCAGCATCGCGGCGATGCCGGTATGCGCCGCCGGAATGGTGAGGGCCATCAGGAATGCCGCGACCACGTCCGCGGTGAGGAATGCGCTGGTGCTCGACACCAGCACGCGTGCGCCGCGCAGGTCGCGCACCAGCACCAGCACCCCGAACGCCAGATACAGCAGCGCGGTGACGCGTGCGATCAGTGGATCGTGCAGCGGCATCCAGACGAAGGCGATGCTGCCGAGCGACAGCGCCAGGTACACCAATGCCTGGAATACGCGGTAAACGTCGAGCACGCGCAATTCGCGCCGGATGTGATCCGCGCCGGGATTTTTCACCTGTTGCATTGCCTGGGTCGTGACGGCCACGCGCGGATCATGCTTCGCGCAGCGGCCTCGCACAAGACCTTTCGGCCCTCCGGTAGCCTCCGGAATTGTCAAAAATGGGGTCGGAGCGACCCAAGATTGCGCGTCCGAGAGGTAGCCCGTTAAACTTGCCGGTCCTGCCCGTGCCGGAATAGCTCAGCTGGTAGAGCAACGCATTCGTAATGCGTGGGTCGGGGGTTCGATTCCCTCTTCCGGCACCAATCGTGTCTGTCTACGGGCCAAGTGTGGTGCGGCTTGCAGGCGTTTGTGGGAAAGAATGCAAAGGTTGTTCTCGGCATCACCCATGCGCAAGCGCGGCCGTTGAACAGGCGCAGTCGTGCCGGTGCGTGCGGGCCGGGAGCTGCCCGGTCTGCGCATCGCGGGAATGTCATGGTTGATGCAGCAAAGGCCCGCGTGGTGCCGCTGGTGGGGATCGCTCGTCGGCTGGCGGCCCATGTCGCGAAGCTCGAACTGAGCACGCCCAGCCATGTTTACAACCCGCTGCAATACGCCTGGAGCGGGCAGCGAATCTATCTCGAACGCTATGGCCGCAAGCGGGCCCGGGTGCTGCTGGTCGGGATGAACCCCGGGCCATGGGGCATGGCGCAGACCGGGGTGCCGTTCGGCAGCGTGGCCGCGGTGCGCGACTGGTTCGGCTTCGAACCACGGCTGTCACGGCGGTTGCCCGCGCAGCACCCGCGCTATCCGATCCTCGGCATGCGCTGCCATCGCGACGAAGGCAGCGGCCGGCGGCTTTGGGGCTGGGCCGCGCAGCGCTTCGGCACGCCCGACCGGTTCTTCGAGCGTTTCTTGGTGTGGAATTATTGCCCGCTATTGTTCCTCGCCCGCAACCGCAACCTCACGCCCACCGGCCTGTCTGCCGGCGAAGCGCGCGCGTTGGCGCCGCTGTGTGATCGCGCGTTGCTGGACGTGATCGACGCGTTGCAACCGATTGCAGTGGTGGGCATCGGACGCTTTGCGGAACAGCGCGTGCGGAACCTTGTCGGCGAGCGCGTGCCGGTCGGCTACCTGCCGCATCCGAGTCCCGCCAGTCCCGCGGCCAACCGCGAGTGGCCCGCGCTGGCCGAACGCGCGCTGGCGCCGTGGCTGCCGGCGGAACCGGACGCGTACTGAGTCAGTCGTTGCGCCGGACCAGTCGCACGTGCTGCGCGGCCAGCCAGTCGAGGAACCGATCCGGATCGAGCAGGCGCGGGAACCCGGCGCTGCGTTGCAGGAAACCATTTTTCACTGCCAGGCCGCCCCAGGCATCGAGCAGCTCGTGGCGCACGCGGTAGGCACCGTCACGGAAGATTCCGATCGGGATGCAGCGGGCGTAGCGGCCGGAGCCGCGGCGCGTGCCGACCACGACCACGTCATCCGCGGGTACCGTCTGCCGTTGTGCGTGCACGTTGAGCGAAGGATCGACAAGTTCGATCGCCGACTCGCTGCGCGCCACCGTCAGGTGCCCGACCAGCGCGTACACCAGGGTGCGCTCGCGGATGGCGCGAAGACCCGCGTAGAACAAGACCATGTCGCCTCGCGCGAGTCGAGCGAGTTGTGCGGCACGCCGCCCATGGTCGCCGTAGGTGCAGTGCGCGAAATCGGGGTCGAGGTGCATGTTGCGATAGCGCAGCGATGCGGGCAGCGGCGTACCCATGCGCGCGAGTTTCGTCGCCATTTGCGCGTACGGGTGTTCCCATCCCGCGATCGCCGGCTGCGTCTCCGGAATGCCGACGTACAGGAATTCGCGGGTCTCCGTATCGACCGGTGCGTTGAAAACGCCGCCGGGCGGACTCTGGTCCGCGCCAACGCGCACCAGCAGGATGCGCCTGTCGCCGTCGCCGGGCTGGCGGGTCGCGCGCACCACCGGGTCAGTCCTTCACCAGGCCGCCGTCCACCACCAGGTTCTGGCCGGTGACTGCGCGCGACCACGGCGAGGCGAAAAACAACACCGCATCGGCGAATTCTTCTGGGGTGGTGACGCGTCGCAGTGGAGTGCTGGCGGCGATCAGGTCAAACACCGCTTCCGGCGTCGCGCGGCTGGCATCGGTAGTCCGCAACAGTCCGCCCGACACCATGTTGACGGTGATGCCATCCGGCCCGAGTTCGGCCGACAACGTGCGGGTCAGCGACAACAGCGCGGCCTTCGCGGCGGTGTAGTCGTGGTAGGGCACCACCGGATTCTGGAACAGGTTGCTGCCGATGTTGACGATGCGTCCAAAGCGGGCTTGCCGCATTGCCGGGAGCGCCGCCTGGACGGTGTTGAGCGCGCCGCCCAGCGCGCCCTCGAGTTGCGCCGCGAATTCATTCCAGCCGATGCCGTCCGCCTTGCTGCGTGCATCGCCGTTGAAGGAAAAATCCGGCAGCGCATTGTTGATGATCGTGGTCACTGGGCCGCCGAAGTGACGCGCGGCCGCTTCGAACATCGCGTCGACTTCGTGGCGGCGAGTGACATTGGCCTGCAGAGCGACGGCGCGTTCCGGCCCGAGTTTCGCGACGGCAGCCTCCGCCGGTGCGCGGCTGCGACGGTAGTTGAACACGACCTTCGCACTGGCCCGGGCGAACGCGCTGGCGATAGCCGCGCCGAGCCCCCGACCTGCACCGGTGACCAGCACGATTTGATGCTCGAGTTGCATGACGCCTGCCTTCATTGCGACAACCAACCAATGTACTGCGAGGAAGAGACGAAGCGTTGACAAGGATCAGCAATCGGGAATGCTCGCGCAGTGCACCTGCGACCGGCAATGCAGAAGCATACGATCGACAAGGGCTTCACAGTCCACGGAGGACGACGTGCTGGTTGCGTTTTCCCTGTGGCCGAGCGGTGGGCTGTCCGGCGATTTGACGCGCGTGTCCTCGCGCACACCAAGGTCATCGGCGGTGGCGAAACCGCTTCGGTCACCTTCAAGCCTTCGCTGCTGAAGCCGGGCAAAGCCCACGTGTTCTTCTGCTCGTTCCCCGGGCATTCGACGATCATGCACGGCACGGTCACGCTCACCAAGAGCTCGACCGCTTCAGTACGGATGGGGCCCGGCCGGAACGTAGTTCACCCGGCCGGGCATCGGCCGTGGCAGGTCGCACCCGCGTGCCCATCATCCGGGTGTGGCGAACACTTTCCTGAGATAGGCCAGATAAGCGGGATCGGTGCACAGCGTCTTGGCCGGATCGTCGCTGATCTTGGCGACCGCCTGGCCGTTGCAACGCGTCATCTTGATGATCATGTCGAGCGGTGCGAGTCCGAGATCGTTGGTGAGGCGCGTGCCGATCCCGAAAGCGGTTTGCACGCGAGCATGGAAATGCCGGTGGATGTCGATGGCGTCGGCCATGTCGAGGCCGTCCGTGAATACCAGCGTCTTGGTCGAAGGGTCCACCCGCATCTGCCGATAGTGGTCGATGATACGTTCGCCCCAATGGATCGGATCGCCCGAATCGTGGCGCACACCGTCGAACAGCTTGCAGAAGTAACGGTCGAAGTCGCGCAGGAAGGCATCGGTCCCGATCACGTCGGTGAGCACGATCCCGAGGTCACCCCGGTATTCCTGCGCCCAGGATTCGAGCGCGAAGCGCTGGCTGTCGACGAGCCGCGGTCCGAGCGCCTGGCAGGCTTGCAGGAATTCGTGGCCCATCGTGCCGATCGGATTCAACCCGAGTTCCATTGCGAACAAAACATTGCTGGTGCCGGCAAGGCTCTGCGGCAGCGCTGCCGCCAGCCGCTCGATCACGTTGCGTTGCCATGCGCGCGAGAAGCGGCGGCGCGTGCCGAATTCCGCAAAACGGAAATCGGTGTCGTTCCCGAGCGCATGGACTTGGCGGATCTTGTTTTCCAGCCGCTCCGTTCCCGTTTGCAATGTTTCGCTGTCGTTTCCCGACGCGGCAGCATGCAATTCGCTCACGATCGCGAGCACCGGCACCTCGAACAGGATCGTGTGCAGCCACGGTCCCTTGATCGTGATCTGCAGCGCCCCGTCGTCTTCGGTGACCTGCACGTACTCCTCTTGCAGGCGGAAGATCTTGAGGATGTCGACGAAGTCGGCCTTGAGAAACCGCAAGGTCCGCAGATACTCGATTTCCCGCTCGCGGAACTTCAGCCGGCAGAGCGCGCCGATTTCGCGCCGCAGATCCGTGGCGGAGACCTGCAATGTGGCGCCACGCGTGCGGCAGCGAAAACCGTATTCGACCTCGGCGGCGGGAAAGCGATGCAGCACCGCCTGCATCATGGTGAACTTGTAGAGGTCGGTGTCCAGCAGCGATTCGATGATCATCGGCAGTGAATGGCTCTCCCCGGATCAGCCCATGCAGCTGATGCTAGCGGTGGGATGCTCACGGGCATACACCGCCGCGACCACTTCCGCCCGCGCGGACGGCGCGCCAAGCCCACGCCGCAGGCTGGCGATTCAGTCGGCGGCAGATTCCGGGAATCCGGGATCGTCGAATTGCTGCGCGTACTGGTCGAGCGCTTTGCGCACTCCGGCGATCGCGTCGAGCCGTTGCGGGTCGGCCTTCAGCGCGCTGGCGTCCTGCAACAGCGGTCCGATGATGTGATGCAGCGCCTCGTCCGCATTCGGGGGCAGCTTGCAATTGACGATGATGGTGTTGACGTGGCCGGTGACTTGGTCGGCCAGCCGCGCCGCCAGTTCCGGGGTGATGTGGTCGTGCTCGTAATGGCTGAGCCTGAGTAGCACGCCATGGATCTCGCGCATCTGCTGGCGCAGGGTCGCATCAGTGGCGTACCGCTGCGCGGACGTCGCGGTCGTCGATGCGGTGGGGGCCGTGTGTGCGTGCTGCTGCGCCAGCGCGGACGCCGCGGGTGCGCCGAGCAGTGCGACCAATGCGAGTGAAAGAATCGTGGGGCGCATGGTATTGCCTCGTGGATCATGGATGGATGCCGCAGTATCCCTGGGCCGCCTGCGGCGCGGCTTGACCGGCGTCACCTCGGAGCGCGTCTCCAGCGGAGGTGGCGCGATCGGTTCATGGGACGTTGGCAACGGAGGCTGCGGGGCGGGTGCAATGCGGCCCGCGCACCCCCAGCCGACGAACGCGAGATGGTGACTGCCGCCGGTGCAACGCGGCGATCGCCCGCACGATCGACAGGCCAAGACCGCTACCGCGGCTTTGCCCCCGCGCGAAGCGTTCGCCAACCCGCGAGAGCTGGTGCTCCGGAAAGTCGGGTCCGTCATCCTCGACCGCGATTTCCACGCCGTTGGATTGCAGGCCGACGGTCACCCCCAAGGCATCCGCGCAACCGGCAGACTGGAGCACCGCCGAAGCGCCTTTCATCGACTTCCGCAAATGCGTCGTCGAAATCTTCTTGTTGCGAAGCCGATTTGCCGAGCGCATCCGGATATCTCGTGCGCCCGCTGGTCCGCCCTCGTTTCAGCCGCGCACGATGTGCTGCGCCATCACACGCCCGGCAGCATCCGTTGCAGCACCCGGTCGCGGCGGACGAAATAGTGGTACAGCGCCGCGGCGACGTGCAGGCCCACCAACGGAAGGACGCCGTATTCCGCGATCAGCGTATGGATGTCGCCGGTCCAGCGCCAACTTGCGTCGTGGGTGGCAACCAACTGCGGTACGTGAGCAAGTCCGAAAAACGTGATCGGCATGCCGCGGTACGAAGCATTGATCCAGCCCAGCAACGGCACCACGACCAGCAGCAGGTAGAGCAGCCAGTGACTGACGCGCGCCGAGCGCGTCTGCCACGGCGGGACGCCCGCTTCCGGCGCGGGTTCGCCGTGGATGAGCCGCCAGATCAGGCGAATGACGATGACACCGAGTATCAGCACGCCGATCGAAAAGTGCAGGCTGATCAGCGTGGTCACTGGCGTGTCGCGGCCGATGTGCGGCATCGTCCAGCCGACGATATATTGCGCGACCAGCAGCGCGAGGATGAGCCAGTGCAGAAAGATCGCGGTGCGCGTGTAGCGGCCTTGCGTACTGATGACCACGATTCCTCCTGCGGTTGCTTCGAAGTGTTTTCGGTGTACGACAGACTCTACAGCAGCGGGTCGCCGTGCTGGATGCCTTGGCTTTGCGCCCGCGCGGGAAAGCGCCACGCGCGGCGGTGCGTCGCTTGGGCGACATCGTAAGATCGTCCCGGCTGGCGAGGCTGGAGTCGCCTGTCGGTGATGCGAAATCCGGGGCTGTCAGGTACGACTACGTCATTGTCGGTGGGGGCTCGGCGGGTTGCTTGCTGGCGGCGCGGTTGAGCGAAGATCCTGGCGTTCGTGTGTGCACGCTGGAAGCCGGCCCGGCGAACGACAATTTCTTCGTGCGAATGCCGTTCGGAATCGTCGCGCTGATGCGTAGCCGCCGACGCAATTGGCGATTCCGCACCGAGCCCGAACCAAATTGCGCGGGGCGCCGGATGTTCTGGCCGCGCGGCCGCATGCTCGGCGGCTCGAGTGCGGTCAACGCGATGTGCTGCACGCGCGGCCACCGAAGGAGTACGACCACTGGGCGGCGCTGGGCAACGACGGCTGGAGCTACGCCGAGGTGTTGCCGTATTTCAAGCGTTTCGAGCATCGCGAACGCGGCGCGGATGCGTTCCACGGCGCGGGCGGGCCATACAACGTCGCCGAGTTGCGCGATCCCCACGTGCTCCGCCTCGCTTTCGTCGAAGCCGCGGTCGAAACCGGGCTTCCGCGTAACGATGATTTCAACGGTACGAACCAGGAAGGCGTGGGCTGTACGAAGTGATGCAGAAGGATGGCCAGCGCTGCAGCAACGCGCGTGCCTTCCTGCGCACGCCGGGATTCGACGGCACGGTATCCCGCAGGTGCTGGAGCTCCCAGGCGTTGGCAAGAACCTTCAGGATCATCCCGACGTGTACACCAACACGCCGACCACCATGATTGCGAAAAAGCCGCGGACACGATCCGCCGGGCACACTGAGATGCATCGATTCAAGGCGCGTGTTTGCGAGTCGCAATCCGCCGGATTCCTGAATCGTGTCTTCACGCATCGGCGACCTGCCCGTTGCTAGGTTTGAACGCGACCAGCACACAAGGAGGGGTCGAGATGCCGCGCGGAGACAAATCGAGTTACACGTCCAAGCAGAAGCGAAAGGCTGAGCACATCGAAGAGGGGTACGAAAAGAAGGGTGTGTCGAAAGGGGAAGCCGAGGAACGAGCCTGGCGCACGGTGAACAAGCAGGACGAGGGCGGCAAGAAGAAGTCCGGCGGCGGCAGCAAGAAACGCGCGTCGGCGAAAAAATCCAGCAGCAGCAGGAAAACGTCGTCCGGCAAGAAGTCGGCCCGGAAGTCCGCCAGCAAGAAGCGCACGCCGGCAAAGAAATCCGGGAGCAGCCGGAAGCGCTCTGCTGCGAAAAAATCCGGTAGCAGCCGGAAGCGCAGTTCGGGCAGGAAGTCCGCCAGCAAGACGAGCAGTTCCGCCCGGAAATCCGGCGGCAGGAAACGCTCCACCGCGAAGAAATCCGGCAGCAGCCGAAAGCGCTCGTCCGGCAAAAGGTAGCCAGCGCGCGACGGCCATCCGGACTCGGATGATCCCCAAGCGGCTGCGCGTGAGTTCAGTGGTGCGGCAGCAACGCCGTCGCGAACATCACGATCGCGGCGGCGCCCATCACGCAGGTGGCGGCCCAGCCCAATCCTTTCAGTGCAGCCGGAACCGGAAAGCGGCCCATGGTTTTTCTGCGGCTGGCGAGCAGCATGATCAGCACCATCAACGGCACGGCGACCACGCCATTGATGACTGCGCTCCAGTACAGCATCTTGATCGGGTCCACCGGCGAGAAGCTGATGATCATGCCCCCGAGCGTGGCGGTGGCGATGGCGCCATAGAACAATTTGGCGCGGCCGGGTTTTTGCTCCAGCCCGGTACGCCACCTGAATGTCTCGCCCAGCGCGAACGCAGCCGATCCCGCCAGCACGGGAATTGCGAGCATCCCCGTTCCGATGATGCCGCTGGCGAACAGCACGAACGCGAATCGGCCCGCTGCCGGTTGCAACGCCATCGCCGCGTCCGCGGAGGTGCGGATATCGGTTTTGCCGTGCGCGTGCAGCACGACGGCGGCTGCAAGAATGATGCAGAACGCCACGACCTCCGACAGCATCATCCCGATCACGGTATCGAGGTAGATGCGTTTCATTGCACGCGGAGCCTGCGCCGGCGCGCGCTTCAGCGGCATGCGGCGTGAATCGGTCTTGATCTCGTTCGCCTCCTGCGAGCTTTGCCAGAAGAACAGGTAAGGGCTGATCGTCGTGCCCATGACCGCCACGATCCCCATCGCGTAATCCGGGCTGAACCTCACGTTCGGCCAGACCATTTGCCTCATCACCTCCATCCACGGCACCCGGATCATCAGCACCGTGGCGACGTAGGTGAACAGGCTGAAAGTGAGCACCTTCAGGATCGGCATGTACCGGTTCAGCGGCACGAACACCTGCAGCAGCACCGACAGCACCGCGGCCATCGCCGCGTACAGGGCCGCATGGCCACCCAGCAGCAATTCCGTCGCGGCGCCGATCGCGCCGATGTCCGCCGAAAGGTTGATGATGTTGGCGATGGCCAGAAGCACCACGGCGGGTGCGACGATCCGGACGTGGAATTCGGATCGGAGATTTTGGGCCAGGCCCGCGCCGGTGACGCGTCCCACCCGCGCGGATACTGCCTGGATGCCGATCATCAGCGGCAAGGCGAGCAGGACACTCCAGAGGATTCCGTAACCGAACCTGGCGCCGACTTGCGAGTAGGTGGCGATGCCGCTGGGATCGTCATCGGCCGCTCCCGTGATCACGCCTGCGCCCAATCGCTTCCACCACGGCGCTGCTTGGGTCGCCACGACACCTTCCTTGTGCCAAGTGAGTCGGGAACGTCGGGAACAATATTCATCCACCGCACATGAATGGATGGCGTGCGGCGATGCCTCGCAAATCGTTTGAGTGAAGCGCGGCTCTGGCGGCGACCTGTCGCGCGCTTCTTCACGACGCCTGCACGTCGCGCTGGACGATTGCGATTGTCAAACACGCATGCAGTTTCGGGCGCAACCGATTCGTTGCGGACGTACACCGCGCGGATGTCGGGTTCACACGCTACGTGTCGCCACCACCGGTGGCACCGCCGCGGCGCGCATCGCCGGTCCCAGCACCGCCAGTTGTCCGATCACCCAAAGCGCGACCGCGCCAATCGGAAGGTACGACAGCGGCAGCCGCGGCAGTTCATAGTGCATCATCAGCAGCAGGCTGATGCCGTATGCCATCGCCATGCCCACCACGATGCCGAACGTGACGATCAGGAAATTCTCGGTCTGGAAGTAATGCAGGATGTCCGCGCGCGTGGCGCCCAGCGCGCGGCGAATGCCGATCTGCTTGCGTCGTTGCGCGACCCAGAAACTGGCCAGCCCGACGATGCCAAGCCCAGTCACCAGCAACACCGCCACGATCACGCTGACCAGCATGCCGGCCATCGCGTGGTCGTCCTTGAAATAGTCGCTGCGGATTTCATCGTATCTGCGTGCATGCGTGATCACGCGGGCGGGGTCGGCTTGCTTCAGTGTCGCGATTGCCGCAGTCAGCACGCGTTGCCGATCCTGTGGCCGGGTGCGAATCAGATAGCTTTGATCCTTGCCCGCACCCATGTGCAGTGGAAAGATCATTGAATATTGCGCGGTGGCCGTGTCGTAGGCATTCGCGCGCGCCAGCGTCGCCACCACGCCGACCACGCGGAAACTCGCCTTGGGTGCCAGCCAGATCAACTTGCCCAAGGGATTTTGCTGCGGCCAAAGTCGCTCGGCCAATGTGCTGCTGATGATGGTCGGCATCGGAAAGCCCTTGCCGCTCCCGTCGGCAAGGGACTTCAGTATCGCGTCCGCGTTGACGTAGTCGTCGGAGGCGAAATCCCGGCCCGAAACGAGATGGAGGCCGAGCGTCGGCAGCAAGCTCTCTCCGAAGTACGTCGCTGCATTCAGCGTGCGATGCGGTTGCGTCGGCGAAAGCATCACGCCGCCGTTCGACGAATACCCGCTGAACGGGAGCTGGTTGGTCATGCCGACCGCTTGCACACCCGGAATTTGTCGCAGCGCCGCCATGTCCTCCCGGGCGCGTGCGTAACGGTCGGTGGATGGCGCGATCGGCGCTTGCTGGATCTGCACCAGCTCGTGTTCGGCGATGCCGCTGGACATGTCCATGTGCTGCATGCGCTGCACGATCAGGAACACGCCGTTGCAGACGATCGCGCAGCTCAGCGCGATCTCCAGCATCAGCAGCCAGATGATCATCTTGTGCCGGCGCAGCGTGGCGAGGATGGGCAGGATGTCCATGTCAGTTGCTCTTGAGTTGCAATGCCGGCGCAACTTTGCTGGCACGCCAAGCGGGCAATATCCCGGCCAGCAGGCTGGCCCCGATCGCGAGCGCGAAGGTGGCCAGCAGCATCGCCGGGTCGAGGTGCGCCAACGCCGCGTAATCCGACGAACGGTGTCGAACCAGCCATAGCCCGAGCAACGCCAGCAGCAGACCGCCGATGCCACCAGCCAGCCCGACCACACCGGATTCGGTCAGCAACTGCGCGAACAACGCGCGTTTGGAAGCACCCAACGCGCGCCGCACGCTGAGCTCACCCGAACGGCGCAGGAACTTCGCCAGCATCAGGCCGACGGTGTTGACCAG
>JAICIW010000366.1 GCA_025928735.1 Rhodanobacteraceae bacterium
ACGCAACGCATGATTCGGGATGCGAACGGGAGCCGGCGCGATTTCTCGCGCCGGCTTTCCAGTTTCGAACGGATCGTGTTGTCGATGGGTCGACAAGATCGCGATCAATCCTGCTTCACTGCCACCACGCTTCCGTCATTCGGATCGACCAGCACATCCACCTTCTTGCCTTGCGGGTTCTTTGCGTCGGCGCTCCACAGACCGTCGTCGAAATCCACGTCATCGACGTCCTGATAGCCCTGCGCCGTCAATTTGGCCTTGATCTCGTCCTTGTTGAGCCGGGATGGTGCGTCGGCTTCGTAGACCTTGCCGGTGGTCGGACCGATCTTGATGTGCACCCACTTGTCGTTGCCGCCGCGTGCCTTGGCCTGCCACACGCCATCCTCGAACTTGAGCCCCTTCACTTCCTGGTAGCCGGCGTTGGCAATATCCGCCTTGATCGCCGATTCGCTGAGTGCGCCCGTCGGTGAGCCGACGCGGGTGGTCGTCGTGGTCGTGGTGGTCTGCATTGGCGCGTCCTGCGCGAAAGCGGCGCCACCGGCCAGCAGCAGGGTTACAGAGAGTGCCGCAGCGAGTGTGTGCTTGTGCATGTCGATACTCCGTCGGGACAGTGGCAACCAGCTTGGGCACGCGTCGATCAACAACGTGTGAATTCATCCGACGCAGATCAGTGGCCATTCATCTGCATTACGCCTGCTAATCTTCATCGCCTCTTCACTTTCTTTCACCGATGCGCATCACCTTTCATCATCCCGTGGCGTTCTGGTTCGGTTGCCTGATCGTGGCTGCGGGCGTCTGCCTGCATCTGCCGATGTACGTGATGGCCGCCCCGATGCATTTCCATCTGGCCGGCATGGCGATGGATCCCGAAATGCTGCTCGGGATGGTCCTGATTCCCGGCGGCGTGCTGTTGGCGGCCTGGGGCTTGATGCCGCGCCTTGCGCAGGTGCGCATGACCACGCGCGGTGGCGACCGGTTGCACTGGCACGTCGCCGACGGCGTTCCGCTGAACGTGGAGCACTGGAAGCTGGTGACGGTGCTGGTGGTGGCGTTGACGATCGACGTGATGAAGCCGGCTTCGATCGCGTTCGTGATGCCGGGCATGGCGCACGAATACGGGATCGGCATGTCCAGGGCGGGCTATCTCGCGCTGTCGGCCTTGATCGGCACCGCGGTGGGATCGGTGGCGTGGGGCAGGCTCGCGGACGTGTTCGGGCGGCGTGCGGCGATCCTGCTGTCGGCGCTGCTGTTCATGGGCACCGCGATCTGCGGCACGATGCCTTCGTTCGAATGGAACCTCGTGATGTGTTTCATGATGGGCGCGGCGGCCGGCGGCATGTTGCCGATCGCGTTCACGCTGATGGCGGAGACCGTGCCCGCGCGCCATCGGGGTTGGCTGCTGGTGGCGCTGGGCGGCGCCGGCACCTCGGCGGGCTATCTGGCCGCTTCGGGCGCTGCCGCGCTGCTGGAGCCGTCCTTCAGTTGGCGCGCGCTGTGGCTGTTGAACCTGCCGACCGGCGCGTTGATCGTGGTGCTCAATCGTTTCATTCCCGAATCACCGCGCTTTCTCGCCAACGCAGGATTGGAGGCACAGGCGCGCGCGGTGCTGGCGCGCTTCGCGGGTTCATCGGACGCGCTGGTCAAGGACACCGCGGCGGTCGACGCGCCGGTTCTGGAAGTGCACCAGCCGCGCGCCGGATTGCGCCAAATGCTGCGCGGTCGCCATGCCACCATCACCCTGGCCCTGATGGCTTGCGGACTTGCATGGGGGTTGGTGAATTTCGGGTTCGTGCTGTGGCTGCCCGCCAACCTGCACAAGCTCGGGCTGGATGCGCGCGCGGCCGGCACGCTGATGGCGCAGTCGGCACTGTTGGCCATTCCCGGCATCGCGCTGGTGGTGTGGTTGTACCAGCGCTGGAGCAGCTTCAAGACGCTGGTGTTGTTCGTGGCGCTGACGGTGCTGGCGTTGCTCGCGTTCGCCGCGATCGAGGTGGCCGGCTTGCGCGCGCAATCGTTCACGATCGCCGCGACCGTTTTGTTGCTGATCGCGATCAGTGGCGTGATCGCGACCATGATTCCGTACGCTGCGGAAATCTATCCGGTGCATCTGCGCGGCACGGGCTCCGGGCTGATCGCCGCGGGCTCAAAGGCCGGCGGCATCCTCGGTGCCTTGCTGGGCGTCGCGGGCGTGTTCGACAGCTTTCTCGTTTCGGCCGTGGTGATCGCGGTGCCGATGACCGTCGCCGGCGTGATGCTGTGGCGAGGCGGGGTGGAGACGCGCGGGCGCGAGCTGGAAGCGATCCAGAAGATCATGTGCGATCGTCCCTGATGCAGGTCGAGTGTTTCCCTTCGAAAAAATCAATGCACGCCGGATATCGCCGCGGCGCTCGTGGATCGCCGCGCCAGCGCCAATCCCTTCAATACGTGCAGCGCTTCCGACAACGCGTAATCCTTGATCGCGAGTTCGCCGGTGTCGGGCGGAGCCGCGGCGATCTTGCTGCCGCGAAGGTGGTTGGGAAGGTCGCTTTCGTGTTCGTCGTCGTCCAGCGACGGATTGCGA
>JAICIW010000202.1 GCA_025928735.1 Rhodanobacteraceae bacterium
CGCAGCGCGGAACCCGACTGCGTTGGCAGGATAGCCAACGCGAACGCCAAAGGCGGCCCTTTGGGCGAGCGCCAAGGATGGCGCGAGTCAATCGGTTTGGCTTCGCCGCAGCCGGTGAAGGTTGGCCGATCGGTTTGTCTCGCCGCAGCCGGTGAAGGTTGACCGACCGGATTGGAGACCGATTCCGGGTTCGACCCTTCGGGTCGCCCCGGAATGACAAGAGGAAGTGGCAGGGCGTCGTGCACGCCACCACCGAAGTTCGAACAGCGGGGCTTCCTGCAGGAGGTCCCATGGCGCCGTCGCATTGCACCTATGCCCGTACCGCCACCGCGGCCCCCAGCAGGCCGGGATTGGCATGCGTGATCACCTGCACGGCCATGCGTCGCATGTAATCGGCGTGGCGGCCCTTGGCGGTGAAGGCATCCATGAAATCGCTGCCGCGGAAGAAATCGAGAAAGTGCAGCACCACGCCGCCCGCGACCATCACGGTATTGGCGCCGTGCAGCAGCGCGGCGTCACCCGCGACCGCGCCGTAGATGCGGCAGAAGCGTCGCAGCGCGTGGACGGCATCGGCTTCGCCCGCCAAGGCCGCCTCGACCACGTCCTTCGAGCGTCGCGTGCCCAATTGCGTGGCGGGCGCCGCGACCGGTTCGATGCCGCGCAGGCAGGCGTCGATGTTCGACAGCCCGTGCCCGCTCAGCAGGCGTTCGGTCGAAACCCGTCCGTGGCGCGCGCGCAGCCATGCGGCGATCCTGTGTTCCTCGTCGTCGGTGGGCGCGAAGCTGGCGTGGCCGCCTTCGGTCGGCACCACGTGCCAGCCTTGCGCGGGCGAGCCCGTCAGCAACGCGACGCCGAGTCCGGTGCCGGCGCCGATCAACGTCACCGGTCCGAGCGGTGGCGTGGCGAGCGTGCCGTGTATCGCGATGCGATCGCTGGTGGCGAGGTGAGGCGCGGCCCACGCGATGGCCGCGAAGTCGTTGATGAGTTGCAGATGGTCGAGACCGAGCGCGTCTTGCAGGGTGCCGCGGTTGAACGACCAGTCGCGGTTGGTCAGGGTGATGTCGTCGCCTTCGATTGGCGAGGCAACCGCCAGCGCGGCGCGCGCGGGTTCGACATGGGTCGCTTCGAGATAGTGCCGCGCGGCATCGCGCAGGCTGTGGAAACCGGCGTCGGTGAGCGTCTGTTCCTTCAGGATCTGCGGCGCGTCGGCGGTCAGGTCGGTGAGCGCGAAACGTGCGTTGGTGCCGCCGATGTCGCCGATCAGTGCAAGCTCGTGCATCTTCCTTCAGTCCTCACGCGTGGATTCGGAGGGGGCGACGTCCTGCCACAGGCTGGAACGCCGCACCATCAATTTCATCGGCAGCATCCTGCTTTCGACGTGTTCGTCGTGGATCAATCGCAGCAGGCTGCCCACCAGCATTTCACCGGCGCGACGGGTATCCTGCAATACGGTCGTGAGCGGCGGGTTGACGAAGCTGGCCATCGGGATGTCGTCGAAGCCCGCCACGGCAACCTCGAACGGCACGCTGATGCCATGCGCCGACAGCGCGCCGATGGCGCCGATCGCGATCAGGTCGCTGGCGGCAAAAATGGCGTCGAGCGCTTCGCCGCGCGCAAGCAGGGCTTCCACCGCGCGGCGACCTTCCTGCTGCGAACTTTCCGCGTCCACCTGCAGCGCGTCGTCGGGCACGATGCCGCGCGTGCACAAAGCCTGCAGGTGCCCGCGATAACGTTCCTGGAATTCCGGGAAATGCCGCGAGGCGTCGCCGATGAAGGCGATGCGGCGACAACCCTGGTCGAGCAGGTGCTCAGTGACGCTGCGGCCGCCGCTGAAGTTGTCGCAGCCGATCGTGACGCAAGGCTGGTCGGGCATCACCGCGCCCCAGCTCACCAGTTTGGTGCCGCGCGCGCGCAGCTTTTCCAGTCGGCTGGTGTGGGTCAGGTAATCGCCGTAGCCGAGCAGGATGATGCCGTCGGCCTTCTTGCTTTCGGCGAAATCGGCGTGCCAGTCGCGCGCGAGTTCCTGGAACGAGATCAGCAGGTCGTAGCCGTGCCGTGCACAGGCGCGCGTGATCGAACCCAGCATCGACAGGAAAAACGGGTTGATGTGCGAGTCGTCGGGCGTCGGGTCTTCGAAAAACAGCAGCGCGAGCGTGCCGGTCAGCCTGCCGCGCAGGCTCGACGCGCTCTTGTCGACGGTGTAGTTGAGCGTCGTCGCCGCCGCTTCCACGCGCCGGCGGGTTTCCTCGCTCACCGAAGGATCGCCGCGCAGCGCGCGCGACACCGTGGCTTGGGAAACCCCGGCCTTTTCGGCAATGTCGAACGACGTGATGCGCTTCTTGCTGTGCACGCGGGAACGGCCTTCGGGAGCCTTGATCGTAGGGTCGCGGCTCCCGATGCTAGCCAAATTCGCTCGATGCTGCCGGGCGGACCTGCTCAACCCAGCGGGTTCCCTTCGGCGAGTGAGGCGAAGATTGCGCCGCAGGCCGGCAGGTGCACGTGCCCGCCATCCAGCGTGCCTTCGCGCAAGCCGTGTCCGTGCAGGAGCTGCACGCCGCGGATGGAAGGCAGCGTCACGACGGTCGCCGCATCCGAAAGATTGAAGGCGACCAGCAGGGTTTCGCCGGGCGCTTCGCGAACGAATGCCAGCACCGGTTCCGCAGTGTCCAGAAAGCGGATGGTGCCGGTGCGGAGCGCCGGATGGGCGTGTCGCCAGTGCATGAAGGCCCGAAAGCCGTGGAGCGTCGAAGCATCGTCGGACTCCTGCCGCGACACCGCCAGCGCAAGATGTTCCTGCGGCACCGGCAGCCAGGGCGCGCCGCGCGTGAAACCGCCGTGCGCGTTCGCGGTCCACGGCATTGGCGTGCGGCAGCCGTCGCGTCCCTTGAACTGCGGCCAGAACGCGATGCCGTACGGATCGCGCAAGGCCTCGAACGGCACCTCGGCCTCGGTCAGGCCCAATTCCTCGCCCTGATACACGCACACCGAGCCGCGCAGCGAGCACACCATCGCGGTGAGCTGGCCGGCCAGCGCCGCGGAGGCGCGGCCGCCGCCCCAGCGGCTGAGCACGCGTTCCACGTCGTGGTTGGAAATCGCCCAGCACGGCCAGCCTTCCGTCATCTTCGATTCCTGCGTGCGCACCGTGTCACGGATGTAGGTGGCGCTGAAATCGTCGGTGAGCAATTCGAAGCTGTAGCCCATGTGCAGGCGGTGCCCGGCCGTGTATTCGGCCATCGTCGCCAATGAATCTTCCGACGCGATTTCGCCGAGTGTGGTCGCGCCCGGATAGCGGTCGAGCAACGCGCGCAGCGCGTCGAGGAATGCCAGATTTTCAGGTCGGGTGTTGTTGAAGTAGTGGTACTGATACGCGTACGGATTGTCGGCGCTGAACCCGCGACCTGCACGTCGATCCTTCGGCTTGGGCGGGTTGTCGCGCAATTGCGCGTCGTGGAAACAGAAGTTGATCGAGTCCAGCCGGAAGCCGTCCACGCCGCGGTCGAGCCAGAAGCGCAGGTTGTCCAGCATTGCCGCGCGCACGTCGGGATGGTGGAAATTGAGGTCCGGCTGTTCGGTCAGGAAGTTGTGCAGGTAATACTGCTGCCGACGCGGCTCCCACTTCCATGCGGGACCGCCGAAGATGGACAACCAGTTGTTCGGCGCGGTGCCGTCCTCGCGCGGATCGGCCCACACGTACCAGTCCGCCTTCGGGTTGTCGCGGCTCTGCCGGCTTTCGCGGAACCACGCGTGGGCGGCCGAGGTGTGGCTGAGCACCTGGTCGATCATCACCTTCAGGCCCAGCGCGTGCGCCTTCGCCAGCAGTCGGTCGAAATCATCCAGCGTGCCGAACAGCGGATCGACCGCGCGATAGTCGGCGATGTCGTAACCGAAATCGGCCATCGGCGACTTGAAGAACGGCGCGATCCACACTGCATCAACGCCCAGCGAAGCCACGTAATCGAGCCGTTCGATGATGCCGGGCAGGTCGCCCACGCCATCGCCGTCGGTGTCGAGAAAGCTGCGTGGGTAAATCTGGTAGATGACGGCGCCGCGCCACCATTGCACATCGGTCATCGAGACGCCCCATGACATGCGCACGCGGGATTCCGCGGCGCTGAAAACGGCGTCCAGCTTAGTGGCAGGCATGGGAGTCCCGGCCCGCGCGCGCATACGTATTCATGGATGTTGCAGGTGCGTCATGCCCGGCGACGCAATGCGCCGGCACCAGCGCTGCGCGCACCGGCCATGCGCGCGCGAGCCTTGCATGCATCACGGTTTTGCGCGAAGCAGTCGCGATGGAAACCTTGTCCTGCGGCGCCATGTTGCAATGCAATATGCGCGCCCGTATCGCGCCATGAATACGTATTCGCCGGCGGTCCGCAGCGAAACCCGGCCCCTACCATGCAAGCACGACCCCGCGCCCCGTGCGCGAGTCCGCACGCGCGGCGCAGCCCGCGGCACGCACAACGACGATCATCACTGGGGACGACACCATGCAACCGAAACGCAACATGCTGACGCTGGCGCTGCTCTCCGCGGGCATCGGCCTGGCGACCTGCGCCAACATCGCCTTCGCCGCCAGCGTACCCGCCACCGGTGCGCAGGATCAGGCGCAACCGCAGACGCAGTCTGCCGCGACCGATCAGGATTCGGCCGACCAGAACGCGCCCGACCAGAACGCGACCGATCAGAACGCGACCGATCAGAACGCGACCGATCAGAACGCGACCGATCAGAACCGGGCGGACGCGAACAAGCGAAAGAAGCAGAAGAAGCAGCCGGCGCAATTGCAGGCCATCAACGTCCACGGCTACGCCGGCAGCCTGCAGAACGCCACCGCGATCAAACGCAACTCCGACGAAATCGTCGAAGCGGTTTCCGCCGAACAGATCGGCAAGCTGCCCGGCACCAGCATCGCCGACACGCTGGGTCGCTTGCCCGGTCTCGCGGTGCAAACG
>JAICIW010000038.1 GCA_025928735.1 Rhodanobacteraceae bacterium
GCGGCGCTTGCCGCGCCCGCACTACGTGCGAGCACTAGTGCAATCAGCAGAGTCGCGGGGGGGATAGTCTGCGTTTCATGATGCTCTCCTTCTGGGTTTGCGGCGGGATTGCCGTGGTGAAACAGCAATGAATCACTTCACACGTCCCCCACGTGACACTGTGTATTCGTATCACTTGTTCTTGATGCTCGGGCCTGTTGCTTGCGCGCGCGGGCTGGAGGCGGCTGTACTGTATTGTTTTCCGTTGAGTGTTACGACGATGGTGTAGGCGTAATAGACCGCCGGGCCATTGTTCTGGTTGTCGTCGGTAACCGTAATCTCACTGGCGCTCACACTTGGGGTACCGAACGGTGGATTGGGCAACCCTGACAACGATGTAAACGTGAAAGTCTGGTTGGAAGCACGTTCCCATTTGATCGTCTGATTGCCGTTGTTGACGTCGTGTATCTGCGGATTCACGGTGACAGGTGGATTGGCGCTGGTATCGAGCGAAACTTGCACGGCCATGACACATCTCCTGTACGAATGCGGCGCTAGGGCGGGCCGCGGCGCCTGAACGTCTTCAATGCTTGCCGGTAGCCGGTCGCAAATTGCCGGCCATGGATGGAGCATTCGAGGCATTCGATAGACTGTTTTGCATGATCTGCGCAATCCGCCCCTGAAACGCTGCATTGACCGGATAGTCGATGTGCTTGCCCACCAGCAGCGCCACGAAGTCCGGTGTGCGATAACCCATCGCGTTCAGCCTCGCGATGATCGGGCGCGCGGCCTCAGTCTGGTCGAGGCGCAGCAAGGCTTCCACGTATGCGACAAGAAAGTTCGGGTCGTCGCCGGCGCGCAACGCGGGTTGCAGCAGGTCGCGCGCCTGTGTCCAGTAGTGTCGTGCGGTGATGTTGTCGTCGCGCCGTGCGGCGACTTGTCCAAGCACCAGATGCGCCTGCGCGTCGAGTAGCAGATCACTACGATCATCCGGCGCTTTGGCGCGCAATGGTCCGATGATGCCGACGGCAGACTGCGCTGAAGCCAGCGTCGCCGCGTCATCGTGCCGTGCCAGTTGCAGCCGCGCGCTTTCCAGTTGCGCTTGTGACAGTTCCTGCTGGAAATCGCTGCTGATGCTATCTTTTTTCAGTAATCCTTCGAGCGTTTGTACGGCTTGATCGTTCGCGCCTTGTGCCTCGTCGAGCCTGCCCAGTTGCCGCAACAGTCCACCCGCCTGCTGGCTGTAGAGCGCGAAGTATTCTTGCCAGCCTGTGTTGGTAGGATCGAAGGCAAGCAGTGTCTTTGCTTGCGTGACGGCTTCGTCGGTGTAGCGCAAACCCGCAGCTATTTCGCCGGACCATGCGAGCGTGCGGCCGAGGATCGCATTGTTGATCAGCAAATTCTCCAATGCGGAGCGATTGCTTGCATCCTGCGACGCCGACTTCGCCTTGATGCGATGCTCGGCGAGATAGTCTGCGATCGCCTGATCGAGCTGGCCGCGTTCCAGCGCCAGTTTGCCAAGATTGTCCCAGCTATCGCCCGAATACTCTTGCCATGTGGGATTACGTGGCTCGGTTGCAGCGAGGAGTCGATGGAGCTTCAACGACGCTTCGTATTCGATTTGCGCGCTTTGGAAATTTCCACGTGCTTCCAGCACGTGGCCGATGTTGTTCCTTATCAGCGCCAGGTCAGCTGTTGTTTTACTGTCTCGGGGCTCGGTACTGTGCACTTTTTGCAGCAACGTGCTGGCCGTTTGCCAATTCTTGAGCGCGCCGCTCAGATCGCCCCGCTGCCAAAACGACACGCCGACCATGTTCAGGCCCTCGGCCCAAGTCGCTTGGCGGCGTGTGTCGTCGGGTGCACGCCGCGCCAGCTCCGCCGCCAGTGCAGCGGCCGATTGGTACGCTTTGATCGAATTCGCAAGTTGCCCGTGCGCTTCGGTCATCACGATGCCGATCTTGTCCAGCGCCTTCACCCGCATTTCCAGCGCGGCATCGCTGGCGTCGGCGGGCGGCAGCGACGCGAAATAGGCCAGTGCCTTGTCGTCCACCGCCTGCATGATGTCGAGGCGGTGCACCTGATCGAGCTTGTCATTGAGATCGCCGAGCATGAAGCCGACCAGGCCCTCGGCCTGTTTCTGCCGGCGTACGGCGGCCTGTTTTGCGACCACGGCTTCTTGTTGCGCAATGACCGCGCGATGGCGCGAAACTAGCGCGTACACGGCCAGCACGCTGGTCACCGCCATCACGCACACGGCGAGCGCGGTGATCGCGGTCATGCGCCGAATGCGCCGTTGTTGCTCGCGCTGCTTCAGCGCGTCGAAGCCGACGTCGAGCATGCCGGCGATCAGTTTCAGTTTGGCGTTGGGCTTGCCGTCCTTGCCGGGGCGCGCATCGGCGGCGATGGGCTCGGTGCGTTCGTGCGTGGGCCGTCCGTCCGCATCGGTGGCAAAGCGCAGCGCCGGGCAGAAACATTCCTCGGTTGCGCGGCCGAACAGATCGGTGGCGTTCGGCTCGCCGTCCACGATCAGGCAGAAGATGCGCGCGGCGCGACCCATGCGCTTGTACGCCAGCACTTCCTCGTTGACCCAGCGCGAAGCAGCCGACGCGGGCGAGCAGATCACGATCAGGTTTTCAGATTGCGCGAGCGCCTGATTGATCTTGCTGCCAAGCTCAGGCGAGCTGGACAGTTCCTCGCGGTCGCGGAAGATCGGATTCAGCCGGCGGGGAATTTCACCGTGTGCAGTCTTCGTTCCAATCAGCCGCGAGGGCACGCGATACGTTTCCAGCGCCTTGTGCAGCCAGTCCGCCCACGCCTTGTCGCGATGGCTGTAGCTGATGAAGGCGCGATAGGTGAAGCGGGCAACCAACGCATCGGGCATGGCGACACCCTGCGAAAACGTCAAACCGTCCCTGGCAGGACGCGATCGTCGGGCGCGGGGCGCTGGCGGGTCGCCGCGATCCGGCTGCAATGAATCGCGCTGCGAACGCTAGCACAAAATGTGAACTGCGTCGGTTTTATGAAAATTTCAATAATCTTTCAATGGTTTGGCCATCCTGATCAGGTCGGTCATGAAGCCGGCGCGTTCATACAGGTCGCGAGCCCGGGCGTTGGCAGGAAATACGCTGAGTGTCAGGCCTTTGCAATGGTTCCTGCGCGCCCATGTTTCGGCATGCGCAAGCAACGCGCGGCCGATGCCGCGGCCATCCTGGCCGGCCGCCACCGCAAGATCGGAAATGTGGCAGGCGCGCGCGCCGGAAAAGAAATCGCGTTGCACCTGCAGGTGCAGGAAGCCGACGCGTGCGCGTTCCACACCGGTTTCTTCCGCCACGAAGAAATGATCCGCGGGTGGCGCATCGCGCAAGGCGCGTTCGATGTCGGCCTGGATGCCGGCCAGCGTTTCGCGCTTGCGCCGACTCTTTGGCAGCGTGAAGCCGACGAATCGCGGCGCCAGCGAAAGGATGAAGCTGGTGTCGTCCGGTGTGGCGGGGCGGATTTCGAAGGATGGTCTGTGTGGTTTCGGCACAGCGCGCGCTCCTTTTCATTCGTCATTCCGGGCCATGCCGGTTTCATCGGCGAGTGTATCCGCCCCATTTTTCGCATTCGAGGGTGTCAAACCGATTCCGGATCGCCGCTGCGCGGCGTCCGGAATGACGACAAAAGAGCGCTCCATCTGGCGAACGCCGCCTGCCTACCCGAACAATGCATCCGGCATCGCGAAAATGCTGTCCGCACCTGCCTGCATTGCGGCAAGATGGATGCGGGTGCGCGGCAGGATGCGATCGAAGTAGAAACGCGCGGTCAGGCGCTTGGCCTGCTTGAAGTCTTCGGATTGCGAGGATGCATCCGCCGCGACCACGCTTCGCGCCCATGCGTAGGCCAGCGCGACATAGCCCGAATAGAACAAGTAGTCGACCGCCGCCGCACCGACTTCGTCCGCATTGCCTGCCGCGCGCCCTCCGACTGCCTGGGTGACGTCGGCCCATTCCTTGGCAATGCCTGCCAGCGGCGCGACGAATGCCTTCAGTGCGTCGTCGTTCGCGTGTTGCGTGCAGAACGCGGCAATCTCTTCCAGGAACAACTTCAGACCCGCGCCCTGCTGCTGCATGACCTTGCGACCGAGCAGATCCAGCGCCTGGATTTGCGTGGTGCCCTCGTAGATCGTGGTGATGCGCGCATCGCGCGCGTATTGTTCCATGCCGTGTTCGGCGATGTAGCCATGGCCGCCGTAGATCTGCAGCGCGAGGCTGGTGCACTCGTTGGCGTTCTCGGTGAGCAGCGCCTTGACGATTGGTGTCAGGAACGACATCAGCACTTCCGCGCGCTTCACTTCGTTTTCGTCGGTCGAGCGGTGCTGGATGTCGACCAGTACCGCGGCAGACAGCCCCAATGCCCGGCCGCCCTCGATCAACGCTTTCTGCGTCAGCAGCATCCGGCGAATGTCGCCGTGCACGATCAACGGATCGGCGGGCTTGTCGGGAAACTTCGCGCCCGAAAGCGAGCGCATCTGCAGGCGTTCGCGCGCGTAGGACAGCGCGTTCTGGTACGCGCGTTCGGACAGTGCCAATCCTTGCAAGCCGACCGCGAGGCGCGCGGTGTTCATCATGGTGAACATCGCATTCAGACCCTTGTTGGGCTCGCCGATCAACCAACCCTGCGCGCCGTCGAAGTTCAGCACGCACGTGGCCGAACCCTTCAAGCCCATCTTGTGCTCGATGGAACCGCAACGCACACCATTGCGTTCCCCCTTCGCGCCGTCCTTGCCGACCTTGAACTTCGGCACGATGAACAGCGAAATGCCCTTCACGCCCTTCGGCGCATCCGGCAGTCGCGCCAGCACCAAGTGCACGATGTTGTCGGTGAAGTCGTGTTCGCCGGCGGTGATGAAAATCTTGGTGCCGCTGATCGCATAGCTGCCGTCGTCGCTCGGTTCGGCGCGGGTTTTCAAAAGGCCGAGATCGGAACCGCAATGCGGTTCGGTCAGGCACATCGTGCCGGTCCATTCGCCCGAAACGATGCGCTTCAGGAAGGCGTCCTTTTGCCAATCTTCGCCGTGCACGCGCAGCGCCTCGGTGGCGCCGTGCGAGAGCAACGGGTAGGTGCCCCACGCGAGGTTGGCCGAATCGATCATTTCCTTGACCGGCGCGCCGATCGTCTCCGGGAGCCCTTGGCCACCATAGGCCTCGGGCGCAGTGAGGCCGGCCCAGCCGCCTTCCACGTATTGCCGGTAGGCCTCCTTGAAGCCTTGTGGCGCCTTCACTTCGGCGGTGGCCTTGTCGAAGCTGCAACCCTGCTGGTCGCCGATTTCGTTGAGCGGCGCCAGCACGGCTTGCGAAAACTTTGCGGCCTCGTCCAGCACCGCATCGATCAGTTCGCGGTTGAGGCCTTCGCAGCCTGGCAATTCGGCGAACAGCTTTTCGACTTCCAGCAGGTCGTAAAGATCGAAGCGGATGTCGGCGAGCGGGGCGGTGTAATGGGTGGTCATGACAGTCCTTCGTGATTGCATGAGGCCCTCTGCCGGGAGAGGCGGCCTTCGGCCGGGCGCGTAGCGCCGGGGTGACGGTACGCACCTCGCGCAATGTTTCACAAGTATCGAACCCTCACCCGCCCCTTCGGGGCACCTTCTGCCGCGGGAGAGGGGGTGAATCTCACCGCCAGATGTTCGAAACCCCGGGCACCGGCGACATGTAGCCCTTGCCGTCCAGCTTGAACGATTGCGCACTGCCGGTCGTGCCCTTGCCGACCGAAAGCGAGCCCTTCAACTCGTATTGCACGGCATTGCGTTTGGCCGCAGCGAGCGCGGCGGCGCCGGCGGTGTCCGGTGTGAAGGTTGCGGTGGCGATATCGGCATCCATCGCAGGAATGTCCAGCGCGGGCGAGAGCGTGATGTGGCCGGCGGGCTTGTCGTCGAGCGTAAGATTCGCGTCGATCGAATACACATGCATGCCGGTGTCGTAGCTGTAATTCTGGAAGCGCACGATCGCGGCCCAGGTGCCGTCCGAGTTCACGGCGAGTTGCTGGATGCTGGCGGTGGGTGGTTGCAGCTTGGTGCCGAGGCCCGTGCAGCCGGCGAGCAGCAGGGCGGCGCATGCCAGGATGGACACCCGTGCACGCGGCGCGGATCGGGACGAACGGCGGGTCATCGTCGGGTTCCTTTTCGGCCAATCACTTCGTTGCTACTTTAACCCGTCGCGCGCGCGTTGGCCGCAACCGGAACACCCGATGCGGCGGTGGACGACTCGAACGCCGCGACGCTCTGGAGCGCAGCCAGGCGACCGTCTTCGATCAGCGCCACGCTGTCGGCCAGAGCGATCACCTCGTCGGGCTGGTGGCTGACCAGGATCGTGCTGAGCGTGAATCCGTGTTTGAGGCCGCGCAGGTGTTCCAGTACTTCCGCGCGCGCTTCGCGATGCAGGTTGGCCAGCGGTTCGTCCAGCAACAAGGCCTGCGGCTGGCGCAGCAAGGCGCGGCCGATCGCGACGCGGCGGATCTGTCCGCCGGAAAGTTGCCCGGGTTTGCGTTTCAGGAATGCGGACAGTTCCAGCAGGTGCACCACATCGTCGAAGTTTTGTCCGGCTGCAGTACGTGGCATGCCGTAGCGCAGGTTGTCGCGGACGCTCAAGTGCGGAAACAGCCGCGCGTCCTGAAACACCACGCCCAGGTTGCGCTGCGCGGGTGGCAGGTCGATATTCGCGTCGGCATCGAACAATGCATGACCGTCGATTGCGATGCGTCCGCGCCGCGGGCGCAGCAGTCCCGCGATCGCAAGCAGCGTGGAAGTCTTGCCGCAGCCGGAGGGGCCGAACAGTGCCAGGGCGCGCGCGGGCGAACACAACGACAACTCCAGCGAAAACTCGCCGCGTTGCAGCGCGAGATCGAGTTCGATCATGCGTCGGCCTCGCGCGTGCCGCCCCGCAACAGCATCAGTGCGGCGATCAGCGATGCGATCACCGCGATTATTACGGCGACCAGTGTGAGCCGCAGCGCGCCGCTTTCTCCGCCGGGCGTCGAGATCAATTCGTACAAGGCAATCGGCAGTGTGCGCGTTTGTCCCGGGATCGACGACACGAAGGTGATGGTGGCGCCGAACTCCCCGAATGCGCGCGCGAAGGCCAACGCGAGGCCGGCGACCAGACCGCGCGCCGACAGCGGCAGAGTGATCCCGAAGAAAATGCGCCACGGCCCGGCGCCCAGTGTCGCCGCCGCGTTTTCGAGTTTGCGATCCACCGACTCGAACGCGTTGCGAAGCGCCACCACCAGCAAGGGAAACGCCATCACCGCGGCGGCCAGCGCGGCGCCGGTCCAGCGAAACGCAATGGAAAGGCCCGCGGCATCGAGCCAACGTCCGATCGTGCCATGGTGGCCGAACACGATCAGCAGGACGTAGCCCGTCACCACCGGCGGCAGGATCAAGGGGAGCAACAACACGCCTTCAAAAACGGGCTTCCCGAAAAAACGCGTGCGCGCCAGCAGCCACGCGCAGCCGACGGCCACCGGCAGCGAACACGCGACGCCGACCAGCGACACCTTGAAGCTCAGGGCCAGCGCGACGGCTTCGGGGTGGGTGAGCAGCATCGTCAGTGCGCCAGCACGTCGAAACCCCAGCGGCGGAACACGCCGCGCGCCTGCCCGGCTTTCAGCGCAGCGAGCAGCGCACGCGTGGCGGCGCCATCGTGCCCTTTCACGATCGCGACCGGGTACACGATGGGCTTGTGGCTCAAGGCGGGAAACGTGGCCAGCACTTTTACGCGGGGTTCGGACACGGCATCGGAGCGGTACACGATGCCGAGCGGGCCCTCCCCAAGCACCACCAGGTTCAGCGCCGCGCGCACGTCGCGCGTCATCGCCATGCGCGGTTGCAGGGCGTTCCACATCCCGAGTTTCGTCAGGGACTGTTTCGCGTAGATGCCGGCGGGCACCGAGTCGGGCAGGGCGATCGCGAGGCGGCCGTCGCGGCCCAATGCCTCCAGCAACGATGCTGAACCTTGCGCAAGCTCGACCCTTGCCATCGAATCGGAAGGCGCGATCAGCACCAGCGCATTGCCGAGCAGATCGGTTCGCGTGGATGCCACGATTGCGCCGTGCCGGGCGGCATCGTCCATCCACCGCTCGTCGGCGGAAATGAAAAGGTCGGCCGGCGCGCCGTTCTCGATCTGTCGCGCCAGTGCGGACGATGCGGCGTAGACCAGCCGCGGCGCGGGCGAACCCAATGCGCCGTCGTGCGCCATCTGGTCGAGCGCGGGTTCGAGGCTTGCGGCGGCGAAGATGGTGGGCGGCGCCGCGGCCGCCAACGTTGATGCCAGCACACCTGCGGCGGCGACCATCACGCACGCGGCCAGTCGCTGGATTCCTCGCATCCTCGTCGCGTCCACAGGGTAAGTGCAGCGATTCTAGCCCGGCGCGCGATTGCGGCCGCGCGCCACGCGGATCACCGGCCCCATACGACGGTCAACGTCGCCTTCGCGAGCATGTGCTTCTCGATGCCCGCCAGCGCAATCTTGCGGCTAACGTGCGCGGCCAGCCCCAGCTCAGGCACATCGAGCGCGTACACGGTGATCACGTAGTGGTGCGGCTTGCCGGCCGGGGGGCAGGGACCGGAATAGCCGTGGTTGCCGAAATCGTTGGGCAACTGCGCGGCGTCACCTGGCGCATTGCCGCTGCGCGGTGCACCGGCATCGGCGTTGAGCCCGTGGGCGCCGATCGGGATCTCGAAGATGATCCAGTGCCAGAAGCCGCCCGAGGCATCAGGGTCGTACATCGTGACGGCGAAACTCCTGGTGTTCGCGGGCGGGTGATGCCACTGCAGCGCCGGCGAAACGTTGCCGCCGCCGCACTGCGTGTACACGTTCGCGATCGGCATGCGGGCGCCGTCGGACAACGTGGGGCTGTCGAGCGTGAATCCTTGCGCGGCGAACGCCATCGCGGGCGCGAGCGACAGGCACAACCAGGAGAACAAGCGTCGCATCACGCCCGGGCCGCTGCGCTCTTGCGTGCGCGCAGTGCGTGCCCGCGCAGGTATTCGGCCAGCACGGTCGCATTGCAGTGCTCGGCGTCGTGCGCCATGAACAACAAGGTCGCGGTCGGGTGTTCCTGCAACAGTCCCTGCAGTTCCGCCACCGCGTCGGGGTTCGCGTCAAGTTCCGCGCGATAACGCTTGCGGAATTCCTCCCACTTGTCCGGATCGTGACCGAACCACTTGCGCAACTCGGTACTCGGGGCGACGTCCTTCACCCATGTGGTGAGCTGCAATTTCTCCTTGGACTGGCCGCGCGGCCACAAGCGGTCGATGAGGATGCGCGCGCCGTCGGCCTTGCTGGCGGGCTCGCTGGCGTGCTTGATCGTGAATGCCATGGCAACCTCCGTTGTGTGATGGCTGCACATCAAGGCATCATACGCGTTTGTCCTGAAGGGTTCACGATGACACGTCGCCTGATCGTCCGCCGCTCGCCCATCCACGGCAACGGCGTGTATGCCGCCGTCGACATTCCCGCGCATACCGTGCTGATCCGGTACAAGGGCCGCCTGATCACCCACGCTCAGGCCGATCGCCTGTACGACGACGGCGCCGACACCGGCCACACGTTTCTTTTCACGTTGAACGACAAGTACATCGTGGATGCCAACGTGGGCGGCAACAGCGCGCGCTGGATCAATCATTCCTGTGCCCCGAACTGTCATGCATACATCGAGGAAGTCGATGGCGCGCGCAAGGACAAGGTGATCATCGAAACCAGGCGCGCGATCAAGGCGGGCGAGGAACTCACCTACAACTACGGCATCGTGCTGGATGTGCCGCACACGCCGAAGATGAAGAAACTGTGGGCCTGCCGCTGCGGCGCGAAACGCTGCACGGGGACGATCCTGCAGCCCAAGGGCAGCGCTCGATAGCCGCGGACGTTGCGTGGCGTGTGCCGCGTCACGCACGGTGGCTGTCGATCGACTGAACCGGTGCGCCGGATTTGCGGGACACTTCGCTTGCCCACACACGGGATTAACGGCGCGCTGCTTATGCTGCGCGTTCCCATGATGGCAACGGGTTCAGGAGCAACAGCATGAGCAAGGACAAGCTGAAGGGCTGCAAGGTCGCGATTCTGGCCACGGATGGATTCGAGCAATCCGAATTGATGAAACCGAAGCAGCTTCTGGAGGAAGCCGGCGCCACCACGGTGGTGATCTCACCCGGCGACGCGCAGCAGATCAAGGGCTGGAACCACGGCGAGTGGGGCGAGCAGGTGAAAGTCGACGTGCCGTTGGCGAAAGCGCGCGCCGCCGATTACGACGCGTTGGTGCTGCCCGGCGGTGTGATCAATCCCGACAAGTTGCGTCTCCATGAAAAGGCCATCGATTTCGTGCGCGAATTCGGTCGCACCGGTCGCCCCGTGGCCGCGATCTGCCACGGTCCATGGACACTCATCAACGCCGGCCTGGTTCGCGAAAAACACCTGACCTCGTGGCCCTCGTTGCGCGCCGACCTTGAAAACGCCGGTGCGCACTGGGAGGACAGCGAAGTGGTCGAAAGTGGCAACCTGATCACCAGCCGCAAGCCCGATGACATCCCGGCATTCACCAGCACGTTGATCCGGGCGCTGGAAGAACGTCAGGCCGAAGTGGCCTGATTGCGGCAGGTGGGTGCTTGGCCGGGCTTCATCCGGCGAGGCCCAACCTTGCTGCGCGACAAGCGATGTTGGGCTTTCGCCGACAAGGCCCGCGTCGGTCCAACCTGCATCTGCGTGTCCGCGTAGGCCAACCAACCAAAACGCCCGGCGTTGCGCCGGGCGTCGGGATGATCGTCGATCCGGAGAGGATCAGGCACCCTTGAGGCAGGTGCTCATGAACGCCCTGCGGTCGGCGCCCTTCAGGCCTTTGGTTTTCGCGTCGGCATTGCAGGTCTTCATCTTCTCCTGCTGCGAGGTCTTGGCAGGCGCCGCGGCCATGGTCTTTCCGTGCAGGCAGTCGCTCATGAACTTCTTGTGGGCTTCGCCCTGCATGCCCTTGGACTGATGGCTGCAGGCAGCCATCCTGCTTTGCTGCGCCGTCATCGGCTTCTGCGCGGTGGCGCCGGCAGCGAAGGCCGGTGCGGCAGCCATTGCGCCGAGGCTCAGGCCCAGTGCCAACATCGAGATACGGATCCGCATGATCGCTCTCCTGGTGTGCCGGCATGCTGCCGGCGCCGCGGAGCATAAACCTGCCCATTTCCGGAAAGCTGACCGGGAGGCAACGAGC
>JAICIW010000152.1 GCA_025928735.1 Rhodanobacteraceae bacterium
GCCGTCCTGTTTCCGCCCATTCCGATCGACGAGACGCGCTATCTCACCGCCGCGTGGGAGATGTTCAACTCCGGGCAGTGGCTGGTGCCGACCGTCAACGGCGCGTGGTATTCGGACAAGTCGCCGCTGCTGTTCTGGCTGATCGCGGGCGGCTGGAAAATCCTTGGCGTGCACACGTGGGTGGCTCGCGTCGAAGCGTTGATCGTTGCCCTGTGCATGTTGCTGACGCTGCGGCGGCTCGCCGAGCGTCTCGGCATGGATCGGCGCGGCGCCGCTGACGCCATGTGGATGCTGGCCGGCTGCCTCGGTTTCACGGTGTTCAGCACCGCGATCATGTTCGACCTGCTGTTGTCGCTGTGCGTCCTTGGTGCGCTGCACGCGTTGCTCGATCTCGATGCCGGCCGATGGAAACGCGGTCTCGTTGCACTGGGTTTGACGATCGGGTTCGGCATCCTGGCCAAGGGCCCGGTGATGCTGTTGCACGTCGTCGCGGTCGCGGTGCTGGCGCCGTTGTGGAGTGATACCGCGCGCAAATACAAGGCGCGCTGGTACTTCGCGCTGCTTGCCGGGTTCCTCATCGGTGTGGCGATCATGCTCGCGTGGCTGCTGCCGGCCGCATGGTACGCCGGGCCGACGTACTGGCAACCGTTGGTGGACAAGGTCACCGGACGGATCGCAAAGAGTTTTGCCCACCGGCGGCCGTTCTGGTGGTACCTGCCGCTGGTGCCGGTGCTGCTGTTGCCGTGGCTGTTGACCTTGCGCGCGCCGCGTGCGGCGTGGGCGGGGTTGTGGCGCGGCCGCTTCGGGCGTTTCCTGTGGTGCTGGTGGGTCGTGCCCTTCGTCGCGTTCTGCGCGATCAGCGGCAAGCAGGTCCATTACCTGTTGCCGCTGCTGCCCGCGTGGGTACTGGCGGGCGCATGGTTGTTGCAGCAGCCGGGCACTCGCTTGCGCTCGCTGTTGTTCGTCCTGCTTGCGCTGATTGCCGCGGCGCTGGTGGCAGTGGTGCCATGGCAGGCGGCGAAACTCTTCGGTTATTCGCCGCAACCGGCGATCGCGGCGTTCGCGCTGGTCGGGTTGATCGTCGCGGCCGGTGTGTGGCGCGTGTGGGGGCGCGATGCGCGCGGGGTGGCGCTGTCCACCACCGCGCTGGTGTCGGCCGTGATGCTGGCGGGTGCGCTGGCACTGTTGCCGTCGCTCGACGTCGAACCCGAAGCCGCGTTCGTGAAGCAGGCGCTGCGTGCGCACGTGCCGATCGCCACCGTCGAATGGAACAATGGCTTGTTGGGCTACACCGGGCGTCTGCATCAACCGGTGCCGTGGACTCCCCGCGGCGAGATTCGCGTCTGGTGCCGTGCGCACCCCGACGGCATCCTGTTGACCACGGAAAGCCATGACGAGCTGAAGACCGCTACTCCCTTCAGGACCTGGCCGTATTTTTTGTCGGGTGATCGTCGCATCGCGGCTTGGCGCGCATCGCAGGTGTTGGACGGCAGCGCGCACTGACCTTCGCCACATGCATTCACGCGGGCAACGGACTACCCTCGTCCGGCTGCCTTCGAGGAGGGATTGCCATGCCGCGCATTCGTTTGCTGTCCGCCTTGGTTGCCGGGACACTTGTCACCATCACGGTGTTCGCCGCGCCGCCCCCCGTCAACAACCATCCGGAACTGCACGCCGTCGCCGGCGCGGTGAAGGCGTCCAACCTGCATGCCACCGATGTTGCACTGGTGGGCTTCGGCACCCGCCACACGCTTTCGACCACCACGTCGAAAACCCGCGGCATCGGCGCAGCGCGGCGTTGGGTGGCGGCGCAGTTCGAAACGATCTCGAAAGGCTGCGACGGCTGCCTCGAAATCGTCACGCCTTCGCAGGTGTTCACCGGCAAGCGCATGCCCAAGGCCGGCGCCGAGGTGATGGACGTCGTCGCGATCCAGCGTGGCACCTCCGACCCCGACCGCGTGATCGTGATGACCGCGCACCTTGATTCGCGCCGCAGCGACGTGATGGACGCGGCCGGCGATTCGCCGGGCGCCAATGACGATGCGGCCGGCGTCGCCGCACTGATCGAAACCGCGCGCGTGCTGTCGAAACACAGGTTCCCCGCGACGCTGGTGTACTCGGCCGATTCGGGCGAGGAGCAGGGCCTCTACGGCGGCAAGATCATCGCGCAGTACGCGGTCGATCATGGCTGGAAGGTCGAGGCCAACCTCAACAACGACATGGTCGGCAACTCGCACGGCGGCAACGGCGCCCACGACCCGCACACCATCCGCGTGTTCTCCGAAGGCACCAAATCCAACGAGACGCTGGAACAGGCGGCGTACCGCCGCTACCACGGTGGCGGCGTGGATTCGCCCTCGCGCAACATCGCGCGCTACATGGCTGCGCTGGCCGAGCAATATCTTGATGATTTCCACGTGCGCATGGTTTATCGCACCGATCGCTGGGGTCGTTCGGGCGACCAGGTGCCGTTCCTCGACCAAGGCTTTCCGGCGGTGCGGTTGTCGGAATCGAACGAGAACTACGACCACCAGCACCAGAACGTGCGTGTCGAAAACGGCGTGCACTACGGCGACGTGGTGTCCGGTGTGGATTTCGATTACCTCGCCAATGTGACCCGTCTCGATGCGATCACGATGGCCTCGCTGGCGATGGCACCGCCGCCGCCGCCCGATCTCGCGGTGAAGGGCGCGGTCGCCTACGACACCACGCTGTCGTGGCAACCTTCGCCGGGCGCGGCCAGCTACAACGCCTGGTGGCGCGAAACCACCGCGCCGCAATGGCAACACGTGCAAAGCGCAAGCGATGCCGATTCGGTGGTGCTGAAGGACATCATCCTGGATGACTGGTTCTTCGGCGTGTCGGCGGTCAGCAAGGGCGGCTGGGAAAGTCCGGTGGAGTTTCCGGGCTTTGCCGGCAGCTTCGCGCGGTCGCCGAAGCTCGGCCCCGATGGCAAGCCGGTCGACGCGCTGTATCCCAGCTTCGGACGGTTCGGTGGCGATGCGGTCGGCCAGCCTTCCTGGCGACACGACACGAAGTCGGACGGTCATCCATGACGCGCATCGTCGCCGCCGTGCTCGTGGCCGTCGGCGTGGCACTGGGAGGCTGGTTCATCGGCAATGGTTTCGCGCACCGGCACCCGAACCGGTCCGTGACCGTCAAGGGACTCGCCGAACGCAACGTCAAGGCCGATATCGCGCTGTGGCAAATCCAGTTTGCCGAAACCGGCAACGACTTGGCCGGGGTGCAGGCCACCATCCAGCGTGACGATGTGGCCATCACCGGGTTCCTGCGGCAACACAAACTCGGTACGGATGCGATCGCATTCCACAGCGTGCAGGTGACCGACCGCGCAGCACGCAACTACGGCAACGATCAATACAAGACGCGTTTCGTCGTCACCGGCACCATCATGGTGCGCACCAAGGACGTGGATGCCGTCGCGGCGGCGGTGCAGGATACCGGCACGCTCATCGCGCAGGGCGTGGTGCTGGGCAACCCGGATGGCGGCTTCAATGAAGGTCCGAACTATTTGTTCGATGGCATCAACGCCCTGAAGCTATCGATGATCGCGGAAGCCACCAAAAATGCGCGCACCGCGGCCGAGCAATTCGCGCGCGATTCCGGCAGCAGGCTGGGCGGGATCGTCCGCGCCAACCAGGGCGTGTTCGAGATCCTGCCGCGCGACAAGGCGCCGATGCTGCAGCAGGACAAGCAGATAGACAAAACCGTGCGGGTGGTCGCGACGCTCGATTACGCGCTGGTGGATTGATGGACCGGTGGCGAGACAGGCGCGGCGGGAGTCAGCGGCGCGGTTTGGCGCGATGCGTGGGTGTCGCCGACCAGGGATCGTCGGGCCAAGGGTGAGGCGACGCGTTTGCGATCTGCCGGTGGCAGATCGCGCATCGACGAACGCCCGGAACATGGAATGCGCAGGGCCGGGCTCACACGACGAGACATGGATGTCGAGTCGATGTGGGTGCATCCCGTCCCGAGCTACGCACGGCGGTTGGTGCGGTGAGTTGGAACTGCTGTCCAGGGATCGTCGGGCCAGGGGTGCTTGGGATAGCGCCCCTTCAATTCCTTCTTCACTTCCGGATACGTGCGATCCCAGAACCCGCGCAGATCCTGCGTGACCTGGATCGGCCGGCCAGCGGGTGAGAGCAGGTGCAGCATCACCGGCACGCGGCCATTCGCGACGCGCGGCGTTTCGGCAAGACCGAACAGTTCCTGCAGTTTCACGGCTAGTACGGGCGATGGCACAAGCTCGCTCCTTCCCTCTCCCTCCGGGAGAGGGTGGCGCGCAGCGCCGGGTGAGGGTCCGGGCTCGCGTTGTGCCGTGCTACGCAAGCCCGGACCCTCACCCCCAGCCCCTCTCCCGATGGGAGAGGGGAGGTGAAGGCACGCATGGGCGGCGGTGGCGTAATCGAGTTTCACCAGCCGCCCGCTCGGCACCTGCAAGGCGTCGGGCGCGGCTTCGTCCAGCAGCTTGCGTTGCGGCCATTCGAGCAGACCCGCGAGCGCGTTCGAAAGGTCTTCGGCCGACAGCGCATCCAGCTTGCGTTTGCCGGCCAGCGCGGGGACAAGCCAGGTTTCAAGTGAGTCGAGCAATGTCGCGTCGGTGACATCCGGCAGACCGGCTTCGGGCATCGCAAGAGACAACCACCCGATGCGCGCGCGCAATCGGATCGCGGCATCGCTCCACGGCAGCGCGGCGATGCCGCGTGCGCGGATGCTGGCCAGCAAGGCAGGCAGTGCGTCATCCGCGCTGGCCGGCACCGCGTGCCGTTCCAGCACGATGGCATCGAAACGGCGTTCCTCGAAAGCCTCGACCACATCGTTCGCGTTCATCCGCACCACGTGTTCGCGCTGGAAGCGCTGCGGGTAATCGCGCTCCAGCAGTGCGGCATCGAACGGGGCGGCAGTCAGGATCAAACTGTCACGCACGTCGAAACGCGCTTCGGTGACGATGAGCCAAGGTTCGCCGAACAGCACGGACGCTTCATGCAGCCGCGTGCCGCGGCCGTGGGCGAGGCGGTAGCGGCGCGGATCCTTCTCGTCCTGTCTTGCGACGCGATCCGGAAATGCGTGCAGCAGCAGATTGCCGATCGTCAGCATGTCAGGCATGCCGCTGGCGCCGTGGCGCACGCCGAGGCGTTTGCGCCAACCACGCGCGGCCTGCTCGATGGCCGACAAGGCACCCACGTCGGCATCGTGCACCACGCGCGCGCCGCCGTCGCGCCAGCGATGCAGGGCGTCGACGCGCGCGCGCAGGTCGTCATTGAATTCGCCGCGCAATGGCGAGCGCGCGTCCAGCAGCGCCAGCAGGTCGGCGACCAGCGCGCGCAGCCCGTCGGGTGCCCGCAGCGCGGCCGCCGCCATCCGCGGATTCGCGCCGAGTTGCAGCATGTCGCGCCCCAGCGGCGTGATGCGAAGGTTGGCGTCGATGGCTCCGAGCCGTTGCAGCAATTCGCGCGCCGCAGCCAGCGCGCCCGCGGGCGGAGCATCCAGCCAGCGCAGCGCCGCTGCCGCATCGACGCCGACGCCCCACGCCGCGATCTCCAGTGCCAGTCCGGACAACTCGGCTTGCGCGATTTCGGGCGTGCGCGAAGGTTCGAGGTGGCGACTCTCCGGCCACAGCCGCCAGGCGACGCCCGGTGCCACGCGCCCCGCGCGTCCCGTGCGCTGGTCGGCGGATGCCTGGGAAATGTTGACCGTCGCAAGGCGGGTGAAACCCGAGTTCGGATCAAAGCGCGGTTCACGCGCCAGGCCCGCATCGACCACCGCGCGCACGCCCGGCACCGTGATCGAGGATTCGGCCACGTTGGTGGCGAGGACCACCCGGCGCGTGCCGGCCTCGGCGGGCGCAAGCGCTGCCTGCTGATCGGCCAGTGCCAGTTCGCCGTGCAGCGGCAGGATTTCCAAGGGTTCTCCCCTCTCCCGGACCGGGAGGGCATCTTCGAGCATCCGCTGCGCTTGTGCGATTTCGCGCCGGCCCGGAAGGAACGCCAACACGTCGCC
>JAICIW010000220.1 GCA_025928735.1 Rhodanobacteraceae bacterium
CGCGCTTCCAGCACGCGCGGCACGAGCGCCATCCGCGCGAGGCACGAATGCGCGGTCTTCAATGCCATTTCCCACAAGCCGTTGTGGGCCTCGAAGTCGCCGTAAGCACGGCCGAGCTGCGCAAGCCGCGCGGACAACATCGTGAAGTGGCGCGATTCGTCGTGTGCGACGGATGCCCAGTCCCGGTAGTAATCGTCCGGCATGCCGCGGAAGCGGTACACCGCATCCCAGGCGAGATTGATCGCGTTGAACTCGATGTGCGCGACGGCGTGCACCAGCGCGGCGCGGCCCTCTTCGGTACCCAGCCCACGCTGCGGCACGTCGCGCGGCATCACCAGCCGCGGCCGCAAAGGACGGCCCGGCGCACCGATGGGGGCGGGCTGCGCGTCGCCGTCGTGCATCGACAGACGACCATCGCGAAGGGCGCCGAAGGCTTCGCGCGTCAATGCGAGCTTGGCATCCGGCTCCGCGCAATCGATGCAGCGCCTGGCGGCTTCGAACAATCCGCTCATGCGACCCGTGTCGACCCCATTTCGATCCGATCCGCGAGCATGGCCGTTTCGATGGACTGCGGGCGGTATCCGGATTGTGCGTACCACTTCAGCCACACCGACGGATCGATGGTTTCGTTGATGCCGCCGCCGATCACGCGCTGGAACGGCTGTTTGAACAACTTGTAGATACCGCCCATGAAGGCGCCGTAGGAATCGTTGGGCACGTCGAGTTCGGCGCCCGCGACGGGCACGTAATCTTCGGTGAAGGCGAGCCCCGCGCTCCTGGCCTTGGCCTGCATCCACGCCAAGGTGATTTCCGGAAGCGTATCCGGCTTGTGTCCGGCGCCATCGCTCTGTTCGCCACCGCCGATGTCGGAGTGCGCGCCCACGAACCAGCGTTGTTCCACTTCGATCTGTTCCGGCTTCCACGCCACCGCCGACTCGCCGGACTTCAGTGTCGCATCGGGCCGCGTCCATTTGGTCGGCTTGAAGTCGGCGCGGTGTTCGTCCAGCGCCAGCGCCTGATACGCGTACTGCACGATCTTGCTGAGGTCGGTGTCGTGGAACGCGTAGCGGCTGCGCGAAAACGGAAACCACGACGCGACGCCCGGAATACCCAGCGCGCCGACGGTATCCCACACCCCGATGAAGCGGATCAGCACCTCGCGCGAATGCGCGGCGCGGAAAGCCTGCATCGCGGGATCGTTCGGATGCAGGTCGTTGCGATACAGCTTGTAGGCCGCCTCGACGTCGGTCGAGGTGACCTCGCCCTTGTCGTCCGGTTTCAGCAAGCCGCATTTGCGAATCAGGCCACCGAGACTGCGCGCGGTGTAGGCGCCGCGACTGAAACCGAACAGCCAGATTTCATCGCCCTCGCGCCACCTCTTCGACAACCACCGGAGCCCATCCTCGACGTTGCCGGAAAGGCCCAAGCCAAACGCGCCGCCCAATAGGTGCTCGATGCCGGGCTTCACACCGACGCCGGCGACGTATTTGCAGATCTGTTCATGGCCCGCGGCGTCGGTGGGCGCGACCAGCTGCCAGAAGCGTTCCACGTTGGTGCGGGTCTGCGCTTTGTTCCAGGTGCCATCGAACAATGCGATCAGGCGGCGTGGCATGAAGACTCCCCAATCGTAGGGCGGGAGCAACGCAGTGAATCCCGCCGATCTATGCTAAACGGTCGATATCCATCTGCATTGTTGATGGCGGGATTGTTCGCATCATCCTTGATGCTCACCTCTCGCTTGCGCTCAAGGCCCGCCTGCGGCGGTCCAAATTCGTTCCAGACGAATTTGTCGCTTCGCTACTCCCGCCCTACCTACGCTTTCAGGCGCTGCGCCGCTGCGCCTTGGCCTCATCCGAGCGTGCAAATTCGAGCTGCCGCAGGTATTCGGTGTCCACGCCGGTGACGTAACGGCCGGAGAAACACGAATCGTCGAAGTGCTTCAGGTTTTCGTTGCCTTCGGCGACCGCGTCGATGAGATCGTCCAGGTCCTGATACACCAGCCAGTCGGCGCCAATCGTTTCGCGGATTTCTTCGATGGTGCGACCGTGGGCGACCAGTTCCGCAGGCGCCGGCATGTCTATGCCGTACACGTTCGGATAGCGCACCGGCGGCGCGGCCGAGGCGAAATACACCTTCTTGGCGCCTGCCTCGCGCGCCATCTGCACGATCTGGCGCGAAGTGGTGCCGCGCACGATGGAATCGTCCACAAGCAGCACGTTCTTGTTGCGGAATTCCAACGGGATCGGGTTGAGCTTGCGGCGCACCGAGCGCACGCGCTGGCCCTGGCCCGGCATGATGAAGGTGCGGCCGATGTAGCGATTCTTGACGAAGCCCTCGCGAAAAGGCACGCCGAGTGCCGCGGCCAGCGTGGAACCCGAAGTGCGCGACGTATCGGGAATCGGGATAACCGAATCGATGTCATGCTCGGGCCGCTCGCGCAGGATTTTGGCGGCGAGTTTTTCGCCCATCCGCAGGCGCGCCTTGTACACCGACACGTCCTCGATCATCGAATCGGGCCGCGCGAGGTACACGTATTCAAAGATGCACGGCGCGTGCACCGCGCCCTCCGCGCAACGCCGCGAGGACAACTTGCCGTCGAGACCGATGAACACTGCCTCGCCCGGCGCGATGTCGCGCACGCGCTTGAACCCCAGGATGTCGAACGCGACCGACTCCGACGCGCAGGCATATTCCTTGCCCTCGGGCGTGTCGCGTTCGCCCAGCACCAGCGGACGGATGCCGTGCGGATCGCGAAACGCCAGCAGGCCGTAGCCGAGGATCATCGCGACGCAGGCGTAACCGCCCTTGGCCCGCGCGTGCACCGCGGCGACGGCCTTGAACAATTCGTCCGCCGTCAGCGCGTGGCGTTCCTGGATCTGCAACTCGTGCGCCAGGATGTTCAGCAGGATTTCGGAATCGGAATCGGTATTGATGTGGCGGCGATCGTTTTCGAACATCTCGCGCCGCAATTGTTCGGTGTTGATCAGGTTGCCGTTGTGCGCGAAGGCGATGCCGTACGGCGAGTTCACGTAGAACGGCTGAGCCTCTTCCGAATCCTCGGCACCCGCGGTGGGATAGCGGCAATGCCCGATGCCCGCGTGGCCGCGCAATTCCTGCATGTCGCGCGTGCCGAACACGTCGCGCACCAGCCCCGGTCCGCGCCGCAGGTGCAGCTTGCGACCATCGTAGGTGGCGATGCCGGCGGCATCTTGCCCGCGGTGCTGCAATACCGTCAACGCGTCATACAACGCGGTGGCGACTTCGGTCTTGCCGACGATGCCGATGATTCCGCACATTGGAAACTATGCCTCGAAGAGCTCTGACGTTGCGCTTCGTATGGACGGGGTCATGTTTCCACAACCCCCATCGAACCCGCACGAAGCGCGGGTTCGATCGCCCCCTTGACTCAAGGGGGCTGCAAAAGCGTCTGACCACATACCGCTGCAGACGGACGCTATTGTCCCACATCACCGTGCTTCCGGCCGTGTCCGAGTGCACGGGTCGAGGCGCCTGAGGCGGGTTCGGTGACCGACCCGGCCGCGCCCGGATTGGTCACCTGCCGCGCCACGCGCTGCATCGCCGATATGGGGACGTCCGACAGCGCGGGCAAGGACTGGCGGCCGATTCCTGCGTAGCGATTCACCTCCGGCGGAAGCTGCCGGCTGAACCAGCCGGCGCCGTTCGCGAACGCCGGCAGCAACATGGATTGCCGCCACCAGCCGGCCTCGCGCGGCGCGGCAGTGAAACCGAGCATCAGCACCGCGAAGGTGACCAGCAGCAGGCCACGCGCCAGCCCGAACAGCATCCCGAGAAAGCGGTCACCACCGCTCAGGCCGCTGACCTTCACCAGCGTGCGCAATATCCAGCCGACCAGCGCGCCCACGATCAGCACGGCCACGAAACAGGTGACGTAGCCGGCGACGATGCGCGCAGCGGGATCGCCCAGCCAGCCCCCGTAAAGCTGCGCAACCTGGTCGCCGAACGCCCAGGCGACCCAGAATGCGGCGACCCAGCAGACCAGCGACAACACTTCGCGGATGAAGCCGCGCATCAGCCCGAACAGGGTCGAGAGCGCGAGGACCGCAAGGATGACAATGTCGGCGACGTTCATCGCGATCGAATGATCCGGCGGAGCGGCTGTTGTGGAAAATCAGGCCACGGAAGGCCGTTTTGGTGTTTGTGGACTGGAAACATCTCCATCCATCGACCCGCCGCGTCGTGCAGCGATCAGGGACGATCGCACTATTCCGCCACGATATTGCCGCTGATCTTCAGCTTGTCCGCGATCTGGCCGCGTGTGGCTTCCGCCACGTTGCGGGTGGCGAACGGGCCGGCGCGCACACGCCACAGTTTGCCCTTGGACGTTTTCACGCTGTCGACATAGCCGTCGAAGCCCTGCCCGCGCAGACGATCGCGCAGCTTGTTGGCGGACGACTCGTCGCTGAACGCGGCAAGCTGCACCGCCCACGCGCCCGACTGGCCCGCGGCAATCGCGGATGAAGGCGCGTCACCGTTCTGGTTGACCGTGCCGGATTCGACCGTCATCGACACGCGTTCGATGTCCTTCAGCTTCAGGCGCGCGGCTTCGGCCTCGGCACGGGTGTGGAACGGCCC
>JAICIW010000221.1 GCA_025928735.1 Rhodanobacteraceae bacterium
CTGGCGGCCAATGCGCCGTCCACGTCGGCGATGTCGAACACGTCGCGAAAATGTTCCCGTACGCCGGCGCCACCCGAGGCCACCAGCGGCACGCGGCACGTCGCGCGCGCCGCGCGCAACTGCTCGATATCGTAGCCTGCGCGGACGCCGTCGCTGCCCATGCAGTTCAGGACGATCTCGCCGGCGCCGCAACACTGCGCTTCATCGATCCAGTCCAGCGTTCGCCGGGCGACTGCGCGCATTCGCGCCGGATCGCCGGTGTATTGCCGCACCCGCCATTCACCATCGTGGTCGCACAGCGAGTCGATGCCCACCACCACGCATTGCACGCCGAACGCGTCGGCCAGTTCGCCGATCAGGGCGGGCCGTTCGAGCGCGGGCGAATTGATGGAAATCTTGTCCGCGCCCGCGTGCAATATCGCGCGCGCGCCCTCGATGCTGCGAATGCCGCCCGCTACGCAAAACGGAATATCGAGCACGCGCGCCACGCGCCCCACCCACGAGCAATCGACGGTCCGGCTTTCCGGGCTTGCAGCGATGTCGTAGAACACCAGCTCATCCGCGCCCGCCTCGCGATAGCGCAAAGCCAGCTCCACGATGTCGCCCGCGATCACGTGATCGCGGAAGCGGAGACCCTTCACGACCTTGCCGTCCTTCACGTCGAGGCACGCGATGATACGTCGGCTCAACATCGCAGGGCATCCGCCAGCGAAAAATTCCCCTCGAGCAACCCGCGTCCGAGGATGACCGCGCGCGCTCCGACCTCGCGCACGGCGCGAATGTCCTCCAGCGAACACGCACCGCCCGAAGCCTGTATCTGGAAATCGGCGCCATGGCTGCGCAAGTCGCGATAGAGATCCAGGTTGAACCCACCAAGGGTGCCGTCACGCGCGATGTCGGTACACAGCACGTGGCGTGCGCCCGCGCCTGCATAGTGCGCGGCAAGCGTGCCGAGCGTTGCCGATGTCTCCTCGGTCCACCCATGCACCGCGAGCCGCCAAGCACCCGCCTTGCCGCGAACGTCCAGGGCGAGCACCAGCCGGTCCGGTCCAAAGTCATGCAGCCAGGCGGCTATCGCGCCCGGATCGCGCACCGCAAGGCTGCCCACTACCACCCGCGCGACGCCCGTCGCGTACAGTCGCCGCAGGTCGCCCTCGCCGCGCACGCCGCCGCCCGCCTGCACCTGCAAACCATCGAGCCTGCAGATCGATTCGATCACGGCAAGGTTTTCGAACGCACCAGCTCGCGCGCCATCGAGATCGACCACGTGCAACCACTTCGCACCCTCGGCTGCGTAGCGTCGGGCGAGTTCCAGCGGGTCGTCGGCGAACACCGTTTCGCGCGCGTAATCGCCCTGCCGCAGCCGCACCACCCGGCCACCGCGAAGGTCAATTGCAGGGATCACCTCAAAGCTCATGACGCGAGGAAGTTGCGCAGCGTTGCCACGCCGAACGCGGCCGAACGCTCGGGGTGGTACTGCACACCGAAAAAGTTTTCGCGCCGGATTGCAGCCGAGAATTCGCCGCCGTAGTCACAGGTCGCCAAGGTTGCCGCACACACCGGCACCGCGTAGCTGTGCACGAAATACGCCCAGCCTTCACCGGTGTCTTCCGCCAGAAGCGAATTTGGCACGACGCCTTTCACCTGGTTCCAGCCCATGTGCGGCACGCGCAGACCGCCGCGGTCGTCGAACCGCTGCACGTTGGCATCGATCACGCCGAGGCAATCGACGCCGCCCTCTTCGGAATGCGCGCACAAAAGCTGCATCCCGAGGCACACGCCAAGGACCGGCTGGGTCAACGACCGCAGCACGTCGACCAGATCCCCTTCGCGCAGTCGTCCCATCGCCGGCGCGGCTGCGCCCACACCCGGCAAAATCACGTGATCGGCGGCACGTATGTCCGCCGCATCCGACGTCAATACCGCCTCCACACCCAGCCGCTGCAGCGCGTACCGCACCGACCCGATGTTCGCGCCGCCCGAATCCACCACCGCCACGCTCATGCGAGCACGCCTTTCGTGCTCGGCAGCACGACGCCCTCGCGACGCAATGCCTGACGCAGAGACCGCGCTACCACCTTGAAGCAAGCCTCGACCATGTGATGCACGTTCTCGCCGCGCACCGCGAGATGCAGGTTGGCGCCGAGCGCAGCGCACAACGAACGGAAGAAATGCGGCACCAGCTCGGTGGGCAAGTCGCCCACTCGTTCGCGCGGAAACGCACCGTCGAACACGAAACACGCGCGCCCGGACAGATCCAGCCTTGCATCCGCTGCGCTGTCGTCCATGGGCAGCGAAAACCCGTAGCGCGCGATGCCACGTTTGTCCCCCAATGCACGTCGCAGTGCCTCGCCGACCGCGAGCGCGCAATCTTCCACCGTGTGGTGTTCGTCCACATCCGTGTCGCCGACGCAACGGAGCACCAGCGCAAAGCCGCCGTGCTTGCCAAGTTGCTCCAGCATGTGGTCGAAAAAGCCGATGCCCGTCGCGACATCGGGCTCGGCCTCCGCATCAATATCGACGCGAACCTCGATGCGGGTTTCGCGCGTGATGCGCCTGACCTCGGCGATGCGCGGGCGGTCCAGCAAGCGATGCGCGATGCCGGACCACGTCATACCATCGGCGCCTATTTGCAATCCGCGCACGCCGAGATTGGCGGCGAGCTGCAGGTCGGTTTTCCGATCACCGACCATTGCCGAATCTGCGCGACTCCAGCCATCGTCCGCGAGATAGCCGCGCAGCAAACCGACGCCTGGTTTTCGCGTATCGAGGCACTGGTGTTCGAAGCTGCAGTCGATGAGGATGTCGTGGAACTCCACGCCCTGCGAAGCCAGGACACGCAGCAGCAATTGCTGGGGGCCATCGAAGCCTGCTTGCGGAAAACTTGCCGTGCCCAGTCCATCCTGATTGGTTACCATCACCAGCTCGTAACCGGCGGCGACGCAGCGCTGCAGGGCCGCGACCACGCCCGGCATCAGGTCGAACTTCGCGAAGCTGTCGAGTTGTTCGTCCGGAGGCTCGACCACGAGACAGCCGTCGCGATCGAGAAACAGGAATTTCCGCATCATGCCGGCAGCTCCGCTCGCGCCGCCCATGAAGAAATGTTCCGCGCGACTTCCAGCGATCGCAGCAGGCCCAGTACGCGATCGTTTTCACGGGGCGTGCCGAGCGTGATGCGCAGCGCATCTTCCAACATCGGGTAACGGCGCACGTCGCGCACGAGCACGCCCGCATCGAGCAATGCGGCGTATGCCGCGCCCGAATCGTCGAATCTCACCGTGAGGAAATTGGCCTGCGACGGCAAGACTTCGCGGACGCACCCCAACGTCGCCAGCGCCTCGCGCACGCGTGCGCGCTCGCGACGGATGGTGTCGATGCGCTCGCGCACAACGCGTTCACCATCGTCG
Source organism: Rhodanobacteraceae bacterium (assembly GCA_025928735.1). Lineage (GTDB taxonomy): Bacteria > Pseudomonadota > Gammaproteobacteria > Xanthomonadales > Rhodanobacteraceae > 66-474. Next base: position 3,408 of record JAICIW010000221.1, read on the forward strand.
GACAACGCATTCATCGCTACGTCCACACATGGTGCGGCGAGCGGATACGGTGGCATGAGTTTGCGGAGCAGCGCCACCACACGCGCGTCGGCGAGCAACGTGCCTATCCTGAGACCGGCCAAAGCCCAGGCCTTGGACAGCGTCCGCAACATGACCAGGTTCGGGATGTTCCCAATGTGACCCGCAACACTCTCGAACTCGCCGGCAGGATCGACGAACTCAACATAGGCTTCGTCGACCACCAGCAGCGCCTTGCCTGCAAGCGCCTCCGCCAGTCGCAGGATTTCGGCACGCGGCGCGCCGGCACCCGCAGGATTGTTGGGCGCGCACACGAATACCAACTTCACCGCCGGGGTGACGGCCGCCAGCATCGCATCGACGTCCAGCGAAAAATCGGCGCGCAGGGGCACGTCGACGATGTCTGCGTCCTGTACCCGCGCGCACACCGCGTACATGCCGAATGTCGGCGACGAAATCAGGATCGCATCGTGTCCCGCGGCGCAGAACGCCCGCACCAACAGGTCGATGACTTCATCGCTGCCACGGCCGATCAGCAACTGGTCGACACCGACGCCGTACAAGCCCGCAAGACGCACAGCCAAGGCAGACGGTTGCGGTTCCGGGTAGCGATTCCACGTTGTATTGCACGCAAATGGCGGCCAAGGTGACTCGTTGGCGTTGAGCAGGATCGAACCGCCGCGCGCCTCCATTCGCGCCGAGGAGTAGGGTTCCATGGCCCGAATTTCCGGGCGCGCGAGATCCAGCGGGTTCATGCCGCCGACCTCGTGCGCACGGAATCTTGCGTATCGCCTGCCAACGTCGCCAGACGCAAGCTGACCGCGTGGCGATGTGCTTCGAGTCCTTCGGCTGCTGCCAATGTTTCCGCACAGGGTCCCACCGCACGCAGCGCTTCCGCATTGCATGTCTGCACGGTGACCTGTTTCTGGAAACTCGCCACCGACACGCCGCTGCAACTGCGCGCCCAGCCGTAGGTGGGCAGCACGTGATTGCTGCCGCTGCAGTAGTCGCCCAGCGATTCCGGCGTCCAAGGCCCGAGGAATACCGACCCCGCGCTTTCGATGGCGGCAAGCCATGCGCGCGGATCGCGAACCTGCACGATCAGGTGTTCGGGTGCATAACGGTTGCTCAGGACGAACGCTTCCTCGATCGAGCGGACC
>JAICIW010000133.1 GCA_025928735.1 Rhodanobacteraceae bacterium
CTGTTCCAGCGCGATCTCGGTATAGATCTTCGGCGGATTCTCGAGATTCGCGCGCGCAGCCAGCAACGCGGCCGGCATCTGCCGTTCGCGCGAGATGAGATCGCGCAGGCGTGTTTCGGATGGCGCGAACTTGCGCTCCATCAGCGTGAAGGCGCTGGACGTGATGCCGCTGGAATAGAAATCCGGATTCTTCTGCCAGGGACGGATCGATTGCAGCGTCAGCAGCGAGCTGTGGATATTGTTCAACACCAGGTCGCGATCACCGCGAACGTAAAGACCGAGCGATGCCGGATCGACCGCGGCGACGCGCTGCTCCCAGCCCTTCAGCGCCTTCACTTCGGCGTCGATGCCGGCGCGCGAATAATCCTCGAGCTTGCCGTCATACTTGTGGACGCCGTAGCTGGTCGCGGCTGACGGATTGGTCGGCAGGTAGAACGCGTCGAAATACTGGTCCGCCAGATGCGTGAACGCTTGGTCCGCCGCCGCTGTATCGGCAGGTTTCGCAGCGCCCGCCACGCACGGCACGAACAACAAGACGAACATTGCCAGCCACCAGCCCTTGCCCCGTTCGCGCGTCATGCAACCTCCCCGATCAGAATGATGCTTCAATGCCGGAGCGGCCACGCTAGCGAGGCTGCCGCGGCCGCGCCCGTGCCAAAGGTTGGCCGAGTCCACAATCCGCAAGAAAAAAGACCCGGCTGCGGAGGCCGGGTCTTTCGTCACACGTGGGGAATGATCAATGGCCGTGGCGCCGGTAATACTGGCCGCGCCCGTCATGATGACCGCCACCCCGGTAGTAGCCGTGGCCGCCGTCGTAGCGCCGCCCGTCGCGGCCTCGCCAGTGGCTGCCGCCGCTGCTGTATACCACCCCGACGTTCACGCTGTTGCCGTAACCGTAGCTGGGATAACCGTAGCCCGTCCCGTACGAATACGCCGGATAGCTCTGGTAGTAACCCTGCGTCGGGTAACTCTGGTAGTACCCCTGGGCCGGATAACTTTGCGCCGGGTAGTAACCGCCGTCGTAGTATGTATTCGAACTCTGGCTGGCGCTGGCGATCACGCCGCCGATCACCGCACCGACGACCAATGCGCCGAGCACTTTGCCGGAATCATCCCGGTGGCCACGGTAATCGTGTGCCATGGCTGCCGGGGTCGCCAGCACGGCTGCCGCAGTCAACGCGCAGGCGAGCATCAGTTTGTTGCGAATCGAACCGGGTCTGCTTTTCATGGCTGACTCCCCGTGTGAAGGTGGCGTCAGTATCCCATACACGGATAAATCTATACTGAAGAGTTTTGTTATGGAAACGGTAACCGTTCAGCCAGTTCAGGCGCCCTTGGAGGCCGCTTCGCCGCTGCGGTCCTTGCGTTTGCGCGATTCCAGCAAAGCCTTCAGATTGGCCACGGCCTGCTCGTGACTGATGGCCTTGGGCTTGGGCGCACGCGGCTTCGGCGGCTTGCGGGTCGGCGTATGCGCGGCCGGCATAGGCGAACGGGGCAACTCCACGGGGCCGCCCAGCATCCAGTCATCCCCGAAATGCGAACGCGGAATGTAGGACGGCGGGCGCCGTCGCGCATTGGCGCGGGCAGCAGCCACCGCCTTGGCCGCGGTTTTCACCGAAGCCGGCCTCACGGTCGGCTTGGCAGATGCCGCGGATTTGGCCGGGGCGGCCGGCTTGGGGGCGGCACGCTTGGGGGTCTTGATCGCCGTTCGCGGCTTCGGCTTCTTGACCACGGCGCGAGCGGGCTTGGCGGCCTTGCGCGGTGCGGCCGCCTTCGTCGGCTTCGACTTGGCGGTCTTGCGGGTCGTCTTCGCGGCCTTGCTTGCGGCCTTGGAGTTCCGTTTTGTCACCATTGCAGCTTTCCTCATGTTGTCGCAGCGCACACCCGACGCACGGGTTGTCCACGGGTGTGCTGGATCGTTCGAGACGGAGCCCCTGTTGCCGAATCGGCCTGTGCTAGAAGCTGCGTCCGTCCACTTGCTGGATGTCCAGATCGGCCGGTTCGACCCCTTGCAGGCAGCGGGCGTTCACCGCTGCCATGGGGTGTCCCGCCTGCTCGCCGTCCGCAAAGGGCGCGACGCCGCAGACCGAACAGAAGTGGTGGGCGATCTTGTGTTTGTTGAACCGGTACGTGCTCATGTCCGCCTCCGGCGTGGACAGCCTCAACTGCTCGCGCGGCACGAACCACAAAAGATAACCCTTGGGCCGGCAATGGGAACAATTGCACTCCACCACGGTTTCGATCTCGCCATCCACTTCAAAGGCGATGCGGCCGCAATGGCATCCACCACGCCAAGTCGTCATGCGTCCAACCCCAGCGTCGGTCCGGCAATTATCGCATGAACCTGGCTTTCCCGCACGTGTATCCTGTTGATCCCCTTCCCGAAGGCGACTTGATGCGCAGTTTCGACGATGAACACGGCGGCCACTGGCAGGCCGCGCTGCTGGAAGCTTCGTTCGGCAACATATTGCTGATTTTCAGCCGTGTCGGCGGCGAAGGCGTGCTGCACAAGACGCTGGAGACCGCCAATTATCACGAGGCGGAACAATGGCTTGCCGGCTCCGACGATGCGGCGTTGCGCGCTTCGCTGGCCGAGGCCGAACCTTGGGGATGAATCGCAGGCGGAATGCGCGGCTCAGTGTCGCCTGCGGCGCGGCTCGTCCTTGCCCAAGCGCACCTGCAACATGCCGCCGGCATCTGCGCTGTGGCCGTTCAACGCTGCGACCGCCGCACGCGCCTCATGGCCTTCCATCTGGAGTTCGGCAAAGCCCTTGCATTCGCCGCTGAAAAGATCCTTGGCCATGCGCAGGCTGCGCACCTTGCCGTGGGCTTCGAACAATTCGGTCAACGCAGGTTCGGTCATGCTGCGCGGCAGACCGCGGACAGTGATCGTCAGCATTCCATACTCCTGAAAACAAAACGCCGGGCGGAATACTCCGCCCGGCGTCGGGATTACGCGGCGTTGATTACAGCGCCTGGACTTGCTCGGCCTGCAGGCCCTTCTGGCCCTTGGTCACCACGAAGCTGACCTTCTGGCCTTCCTGCAGCGACTTGAAACCGCTGCCTTCGATCGCGCGGAAATGCACGAACACGTCCTCGCCACCTTCCTGGCTGATGAAGCCGAAGCCCTTGGCGTCATTGAACCATTTCACGGTTCCGGTTTTACGATCCGACATGGATTACTCCTTGCAACATTGGGAATGCCGTCGCCACATTGGCGGCGGCTCGAACTGATTTGCAGGGGAGCAAGCGGGACATGACGATGGGCGAGATCGCGAGGATCAGGCACATCGGGCCACAATTTACCGTGACCCGGCAAACACAGTGTCGTGCATGATACATGCGATTCCGGAAAATGGCGAGTGATATTTGCCTTCCACTCAACGTGCGCGCAGGGAAAGCGCCAACCCGGTCAACGAACTCAGGAAAATGAGCCCCAGCAGGATGCGATAGCCCAGCAGCCACCAGCTACGCGCTGCGCCGTGGGTCCCCAACAAAAACAATGCGATGCCGACGGCGAACAAAGCCGTAGCCGCCATTACCAAGCCGAAAGACCCGGCCAGGGTACCCCCGATCACGCCGGCGTTCGCGAGGTTGAAGACCATCCACTCGCTGGCGACCCAGCCGGACGAGGGCGCAGGTTCCGACAACCACGCTTGCCCTGCCCCGAACACGATCTGGGCGACCCCCACGATCAGCACCAGATAGGCCGACATCCATACCAGTTGTTGCGCCGGCCGATGCGCCACGGCCGCGGCCACCAATCCGCCGACGATGATTGCGGCAACCCCCAGGCCTGCAAATGGACGCGCCGCACGCCAGCGGGCGTTCGTTGCCGGCGTCAGCACCGCAGGCCGGCCGTCTCGCGGATGCCGTCGACAACGGCCGGGTCGAGCCCGACGTTGTTGCGCTCCAGCACTTGTTCAGCGCGGTAGCTGGAACGCACCAAAGGTCCCGACACCACTTCCAGAAAGCCCATGCCCAGCGCCAGCTCGCGGTACTGCTGGAATTGTTCCGGCGTCACGAAGCGCTCGACCGGCAAATGGTTCTGCGTGGGTCGCATGTACTGGCCCATCGTGACGACATCCACGTCGGCGGCGCGGATGTCGGACAGCGCGCGTTCGATCTCGTCGTCGGTTTCGCCGAGACCCAGCATCATGCTGGTCTTGGTGACGGTCTGCGGCGCGTAACCTTTGGCGAACTTGAGGATGTCGAGCGTCTGCCGGTAACCCGCACGCGCGTCGCGCACCGGGTGAGTCAGCCGTTCGACCGTTTCGAGGTTCTGCGCGTAAGTGACGAGGCCTGCATCGAGAACCGTCGCGACGTGCTGGTGCCGGCCCGCGAAATCGGGCGTCAGGGCTTCCACCGCGGTTTCCGGCATGCGGCCGTGGATCGCGCGAATGCAGGCCGCGTAATGCCCTGCGCCACCGTCCGCAAGATCGTCACGATCGACCGAGGTCAACACCACGTACTTCAGGTTCATCAGCGATACGGCATCCGCGACGTTGGCCGGCTCCATCGGATCCAGCCAACCGTGCGGATTGCCGGTCGACACCGAACAGAACTTGCAGGCGCGCGTGCACACCGAACCCATCAACATCAGCGTGGCGGTGCCACGCCCCCAGCACTCGGCGATGTTGGGGCACTTGGACTCCGCGCACACCGTCGACAGCTTGTGGGTGCGGACGATGTCGCGGATTTCCTCGTATTTCGCGCCGGCGGGCAGTTTCACGCGCAGCCATGGCGGCTTGCGCGCCGCATCCGGCACGCGACTCAAGGGACTGGGACGAATGCCGTCCTTGACCGCGCGCGTGCCCTGCGGACTGGTGAACTTGCTGCCAGGCAGCGGGCGGAGCTTGTCGGCGGATTCGCTCATGGGGCTCGTGCGAAGGAATGGACGCGCATCGCTGCGCCACAGCCGTTCATTGTAACGCTCCGCACATCACATGCCGAAGTGCGGGTTGCGCAACTGCTGCAGGAAGATCGGAATGACCCGCGGTTCCATCAACACCGTGAACACGATGCCATAGGCCGCGCCCCACATGTGCGCGCTGTGGTTGATGGAGCTACCGCCGCGATGATCCATCCAGATCGAGAACCCCACGAACGCAACCGCATACAGGATCGCCGGCACGGGAAAGAAGAACACGAAGATCATCGACCACGGCGACAACAGAATGAACGCGAACAGCACCGCCGACACCGCGCCGGATGCGCCGAGGCTGTGGTAGTTCGCGTTGCGCCGGTTCTGGATGTAGGTCGGCAGGATCGAAACCAGCAGGCCGCCCAGGTAGAACCACAAAAAGCCGAGCGGCCCCAGGTGCCGCGCGTACAGCCACTCCATCGCGCGACCGAAGAAGAACAGCGTGATCATGTTGAACAGCAGGTGCTGGAAATCCGCGTGCACCAGTCCGTAGCTGAGCAAGCGCCAGTATTCGTGCTTCTTCTCGATTGCGGGCGGCCACAGCAGCAAGCGCTGCATTAGCTTGCCGTCCTTGAATGCAATCCATGAGACGACGCAAGTGATGGCGATGATGACGAGTGTAAGGATCATGTCGATTCGCTTTCGGGTTGAGTGGTCAATATGAGAATTTCACAAGTGAACTGGTGCGACACAGATGTAACTTTCGGCCACATTTGGTGCTAGGCTGGACGGGTTGTCCAGGGGGTAACCCAGCAAGGAGGAGGACACACCATGCACGCACTCCACCGCGTCGGCTTGCCGCGCAGGACCGTGATACTAACGGCGGGCCTTCTGGCCGCCATCAGCGCCGCCGCCGCGATGGCGCCGGAACCGATCGTGGGACCACCGATCGCGATAGGCGAAACCGGTGCGGCTGTTGCCGATCCGCTGGTGTCGGCGCCGCCGGAAACGCCCTGTGTCGTCAAGCTCTACACCGCCAACTCCCCTACCGGCACGTTCGACGATTATGCCGCCCATCCGTTCGATTACGCGCCGCCATCCGGCTGCAAGGGCCCATGGAACAAGGTGGTTTTCAAGGCCGATTTCAATGTCAGCACCGGCCGTCAATACGACCGTACCGCCAGCGTGTGGGTCGGCGGCGTGAACCTGTATTTCGGCACGACCCAGGAACCCTCTGCATCGCGCAGTCCGAGTTGGCACGTGGAGCGCGACGTCACCAACCTGTCCGCATTGCTGATGGCATCGCATCCGGGCAACGCGGTGGTCTACAACATCTACAACAGCACCTACAATGGCTCGATCACCGGCAGCGCGGAACTGGACTTCTATCCGGCCACGCCGGAATTTCCGGCGCCCCGCGTGCCCGATCAGGTGTTGTCGCTGGGCAGCGATCCCGCCGGCAACACCGTCTCGATCTACACCGACCAGACGCCGATGGCGCACACCTTCACGTTGCCCACCAATGTCGATCGTGCCTATCTGGAAGTGACGGCGGAACCGCAATCGGGTGACGAGTTCTGGTACTCGTGCGGCCCGGACGCCTACACCGATCTCACCGGATGCGGCGGCACCGCGTTCCGCGAAGCGGAAGTCGCGATCGACGGCAAGCCCGCC
>JAICIW010000170.1 GCA_025928735.1 Rhodanobacteraceae bacterium
AAGCGTTGCGCGCGAGCCTCGCGCAGCTTCCGGGAACCGGTCCCCTGCCGGTCCGGACGTCGTGGGTGCAGCCCGCGTGACGCGCCGGCGCGACGGCGATCAATACGCCGTCATCGAATAGGGCTGATCCACGGCTTGCGTTGCCCAGGTCTTGTTCGGCTGCGCCTGCATCGTGAAATGCAGCGTGCCGCCGTTCGCGATTTCCGCGTAGGTCAGGTAATCGCGGGCCAGCGGCTTGCCGTTCAATGCTACCGAGCCGACGTAGGGATGGTCCTTGCCGAGCCCATCGGTGGTAACCGTGAATATCTTGCCGTTCGGCAGGTGCATCACCGCGCGACGCACGAACGGACGGCCGATCACGTACTGGTTGCTGGCCGGCGCGACCGGATAGAAACCCAGCGCGGTGAAGATGTACCACGCCGACATCTGGCCGAGATCGTCGTTACCGGAAAGCCCGGTCGGCGTCGGCGCGTATTGCGTGTGCATGATTTCGGCAAGCCGTTCCTGCGTCTTCCACGGCTGCCCGGCGTAATTGTAGAGATACGCGATGTGGTGGCTGGGTTCGTTACCGTGCGCGTACCAGCCGATCAGGCCGGTGACGTCTTCGATCCCCGCGAAAGCCTTGGGGTCGATCCTGGCATCGAACACGTCGTCCAGTTTTTTCACCAGCCCCGCGTCGCCGCCGAGCTCATGGATCAAACCGCCGACGTCCTGCGGTTCGTACCATGAGTACTGCCACGCATTGCCCTCGGTGAAACCGCTGTCCTGCCCGGCCTTGGCGGGACTGAACGGTTCGCGGAACTGTCCGTTCGCGAGTCTCGGTTGCGCAAAGCCGGTCTTCGGATTGAACACGTTGCGCCAGTTCCCCGCGCGCTTGAAGAATTTCGCGGCGACGTCCTTGCGACCCATCGCCTCCGCCATGCGCGCTATCGACCAGTCATCGAAGGCGTATTCCAGCGTCTTGGAAACCGACTCGGGTTCGCGGTCGGCGGGCACGTATCCGAGTTTCATGTAATCGCCGAGATCGCCATACGGTGCGTACGACGCACTTGCGACCATCGCCTTCAACGCGGCGTCGGCGTCGAAGCCGCGAAAGCCCTGCACGTAGAAGTTAGCGATCACCGGTACTGCGTGGTAACCGATCATGCACCACGTTTCGAGGCCCTGGTACGACCACACCGGCAGGATGCCGAACGGACTCGCCTGTTGCGCGACGAGCAGGGAGTTCACGAAATCGTTGATTCGCTGCGGCGGCTGGATGAAAGCCATCAGTGGCATCTCCGCGCGGTACACGTCCCACAGCGACCAGCTCGAATAGAAAGTGAAATCCTTGGCCGTGTGCACCGCATGGTCGGGACCGCGATATTCGCCGTTCACATCCATCGCGAGGTTCGGCGCGATCAGCGCGTGGTACATCGCGGTGTAGAAACTCTTTTCGACCTCCGGCGGCGCCTCGACATCGATCGCCGACAGCGCCTTGGCCCAGGCTTCTTTCGCAGCCGCGCGGCGCGCGTCGAAGTCCCAGCCCTTGCCGTCGGCATCAAGGTTGGCAATCGCGTTGTCGGCGCTCACCGTCGAAATCGCGACCTTCACCAGCAGCGGCTTCGTGAGTCTGCCGAATTCGAACGCGCCTTCCAGTTGTTTGCCGGCGACTGCGTCGTTGCCGTTCGGATTCGCCGCTGGACCTTGAAAGCCCTTGTAGGGAATATCGGTTTCACGGTTGACGAGTTCGTGCGACGTCATCGGCTGCGAAAAACGGATCGCGAACCAAAGCTGCCGCCCCGGCGCCCAGCCGCGGGTTTCGCGATAACCCGTCACGGTGCCATCGGAACGCACGCGCAGGCGCGCCCACAGCACCTTGCCCGGATAGTCGTAGATGCTGGGGCGCAGATCCAGCAGCACGTGCGCGTTTTGATCTTTCGGATACGTGTAGCGATGCCAGCCGACGCGCTGGCTCGTCGTAAGCTCGACGCGCACGCCGGACGTCGCCAGTGTCACCGCGTAGTAGCCCGGCTGCGCCACTTCGGTCTGGTGACTGAAATCCGAGCGATAACCGCTGCCCGGCTTGTCGGGATCACCTGCATCCCATTGCAACTTGCCGACGCCCGGCATCAGCAGCACGTCACCGAGGTCGGAATGACCGCTGCCGGAAAAGTGCGTCTCGGAAAAACCGAGAATGCTGTGGTCGCCATATTGATAGCCCGCCGCCCGCGAATAAGCGTGCTTGAAATCCGGCATCGCGGTGTCCGGGCTCAACTGGATCATTCCGAACGGCACGGTCGCGCCCGGAAAGGTGTGCCCATTGCCACCGGTGCCGATCATCGGATCGACCTGATTCAGCGCGTCGGTGGCCGCGGCACCGGGCAGCGCAAACATCAGCGCCACCAGCGTGGTCACGAGGGAGCAAACGATCGGCGACACTCGGGCGAAGGGCATGCGGGTGACCTCGATGATGAAACGGAATATCCCGCAGATCGTACCGCGCCAGAATCCGCGCCGCCCGTGTCGATCGCCATGTCACACGCAGCCCCGCGCCGAACACCACCGGTCAGGCGAGCGTCGTCGCGCTTGAAATCGACGCCGGCGCAATTCGATGCAACTCCAGCAACAGGATTTCGTTGTCGCCACGTTTCCAGAACGATGCAGGACAGAACAGCCGCTGCTGCGGACCGACACGCCAGTAGCGGCCGAGCAGATGCCCGTTGACCCAGAGATAGCCTTTGGTCCATCCGGCCATGTCGAGATAGCAATCGCCGGGATGCTCCAGCTGCAGTGGCACCTTGAAAAACACGCCGGGGCGCGTTGGCTCGCCTTGGAGCGGGCGCAACGATGCGAGCCAGTCATCATCCAGCGGCAGGCCGAAAACCTGCCAGTCGCGCAGCACTTCACCATCGAGACGCGCATCGCCGACAAGGCCTTTGCGATCAGCCATCGCATGGCCGTAACCCACGTGACCGAAGCTGTCGATCAGGATGTCCAGCACCTGGCCATTCCCGCTCGCAGGTTCGGGCAGCGTGATGCGTGGACTCGAACGCAGCGACGGATGCGGGATGCGCGACACGCAATCAACGTAACGTCCGTCCACGGACACCTGCGCGTAATCGCGGGCACCATCGATTTCGAGTTCGCCACCGCCACGGATCGACCGGCGATACAGGACCATGCCGTGATCCTGGCCGAACAGCAGCTCGTTCGCCCGTGGATGCTCTACTCGCTTCGACTGCGGCAGGTTATCCCACAATGAGGCGAATGGCGTGGGCGTGACCGGCGCGAATCGCATCGTCGGTGGCGGGGTCGGCACATCGGGCAAAACCCGTTTCGTGTGGGCCGCCAGCATCGCGCGGAACGTATGGTAATCGGGTGTCGCGACGCCGCGTTCGTCGATCGGCGCGCCGTAGTCGTAGCTGGTGATCACCGGCTGGAAGTGCGAATAGTCGTCGTGCGCGTTGGCACCCGCACCGAAACCGAAATTGGTGCCGCCGTGGACCACGTACAGGTTGAAGGAGCGATTTTCGTCGAGCAGCTTGCGCAGCGTCGGCACGAAGTCGCCCCGCGCGAAATCCTTGTCGCCCCAGTGGGTGAGCCAGCCGGGATAGCCTTCGCCCATCCACACCGGCAACTCGCCGGCGATCTCCTGCGCGCCCGCGAAATCGGTGTTTCCATCGATGCCAAGTGCCGCGCCCGGAAGATATGTGTCGGCCTTGCGAATCTGATCCAGGCCATCGGCAAGCGAGAACGGACCGTGCACACCGTGTGCTTCCCACAGCGAACGCAACGCTTCCAGGTACGCAAGGTCATGGCCGAACGACGCATATTCGTTTTCGAGCTGCAGCATCAGCACCGGACCGCCATTCGCGACCATCAACGGCTGCACCACCGACGCGATCGTCGCGATGTAGCGGCGCACCGCGGACATGTAATCCGGGTCGCCCTTGTCGCGCACACGGATGTGCGGATGGCGCAGCAGATAGGGCGGCAAACCTCCGAAATCCCATTCGCCGCAGATGTACGGACCGGGCCGCAAATACACCCACATGCCCTCTTCCGCGCAGATTCGGATGAAACGCGCGAAATCACGGCGACCGGTCGCGAGGTCGAACACACCGGGCTCGGATTCCAGCGCGTTCCACATCAGGTACAGCGAAATGGTGTTGAGACCCATCGCCTTGGCCATCCGGATGCGATGCCGCCAGTATTCGCGCGGAATCCGGATGGGGTGCATTTCGCCGCTGCGAACCACGAACGGCTTGCCGTCCAGCAGGAATTGCCGCTCGGAAAGTTCGAACCGGTGCGCCCCGCCATCAGGCGAAAGCTCGACACGCATGCCTTGCGCCGACGGCTCCGCACCCAACCGCGCCGTAAGCGCCGACAGCGGCGCCAGCAGGCTCAGGCGCAAAAAAGTCCGGCGCCGCATACCATTACCGGCTGGCGGCGAAACCATGTCGCGCTGATCGTCACCCATGCAATGCGTCGCCCTGTCGTTCCGACGTCAATTATGCCTTTGTTCGTATATGCATATAAACTTCACAAATGAAACCCGATAAAGCTGCCGCGCTGCGTGATGAGCCCCTCGCGATGACCCCGACCCATTCGTTGCGCCAGGAGATCAGGGGGAACGTGTCGCCGCTCGTACTTGCGGCCGACGTGGGTGGCACGCACGCGCGGATCGGTTTGCTGCAGGCCCGTGCGGGCGCGCAGCCTCCACTCGAGATGCTGGCGCGGCACGTGTACGAATGCGCGAAGTGGCCTGGGCTCGGCGAAATTCTGGAAGATTTCATTGCCCACTACGCAAGCCCGCGGCACAACATCGCGCGCTGCGTACTGGCGGTGGCCGGTTACATGCGCGGCGATGAGTTGGTGGCCGAAAACCTGCGCTGGCCAGTCCGGATTTCCGAACTGCGCGCACACCTGAAGCTGGATCGCCTCGACATCGTCAACGATTTCGAGGCGCTGGCCTGCGGCACCCGCTTCCTGTCCGCGCGCGACAGCATCGCGGTGATCGATGCGAAGGGCACGACCGGCCCGACGGTGGTGGTGGGGCCCGGCACCGGACTCGGCTGCGCGGTGTTGCTGCCCAATGGCGACGCGCCCATCGTGATGCCGAGCGAAGCCGGCCACGTCGCGCTTGCGCCCGGCACCGAACGTGAAATCGAGGTGCTGCGCCGGCTCGGCCGCGACCGCGCCTATGTGCACACCGGCCACGCGCTTTCCGGGCCGGGCCTGATGAACCTGTATCGCGCGCTGGCGGACATCGAAGGCGTCGCGACCATTCACGAAACACCTGCCGCGGTCAGCACGGCTGCCATGGCGGGCGACGATCCGCTCGCGCGGGAGGCCTTGTCGATGTTCTGCGCGCTGCTCGGCAGTTTCACCGGCGACCTCGCGATCATGTTCAAGGCCGGTGGCGGCGTGTATCTCGCCGGCGGCATCCTGCCATTCGTCCACGACTTCCTGCTCGCCAGCGAATTCCGCGCACGCTTTTTCAACAAGGGCGTGATGCGCGAATTCCTGACCACGGTGCCGGTCAGGCTGATCGAGCACGGTCAGCTCGGCGTTTTCGGCGCCGCGGCGATGGAGATCGAAGCGGCGACGCGTGCTGATTGACGGCTGTACCAGCAGAAAACGTCAACCGGTCCTCACCCGTCATTCCCGCGCAAG